>NZ_HG529370.1 GCF_000499525.1 Faecalimicrobium dakarense
TTCTTTTTTGTTGCTTATTAATCTTTCTTTTTTACTTTATGATATAGTTTTTCTGTTTTAGTTTTATTAGTTCCAGAGTCTTTTGCTCCAATTTTTTGACCATTCTCTATACCTATCTCTGATCCATGTTCAGAGTACATTTTTCTCAGCTCTGCATTAGATTTTGGTCTGTCTTTAAGTCTATTTTTATTATTGTCCATTTAAAATGCCTCCTATGAAACCCTTAGTTATGCACTTTTAATTTATCCAAATAAGACATTTAATATTCAATCTACTTTCTATGAAGTCTACTATAAACTCCATCTTTATTTATTAACTCTTCATGAGATCCTCTCTCTTCTATTCCTTTATCAGTTAAAACAATTATTTCATCAGCATTTTTTATAGTAGATAATCTATGTGCTACAACTAAATTAGTTCTATCTTTGCTTAGTTCTTCTAAAGATTCTTGTATCTCTCTTTCTGTAACATTATCTAGTGCTGAAGTTGCCTCATCTAAAATTATTATTGGAGGATTTTTTAAGAATATTCTAGATATAGATATTCTTTGTTTTTGTCCACCTGATAATTTAACTCCTCTTTCTCCAATATAAGTATCATATCCATCTGGAAGTGTTTCTATGAAATCATGTATTCTTGCTTTTTTAGCTGCATCTATAACTTCTTCATCACTAGCATTTGGATTACCACAAAGAATATTTTCTTTTATAGTTCCTGTAAATAAAAATACATCTTGTTGAACTACACCTATATTTTTTCTTAAAGATTTTAAACTTACATTTCTTATACTTTTACCATCTATTTTTATATCGCCTTGTTCAAATTCATAAAATCTTGGTATTAAGCTACATAAAGTAGTCTTCCCTCCTCCAGATGGACCGACTAGTGCTACAGTTTTTCCAGCCTCTATTGATAAACTTAATCCATTTAAAACTTGCGTTTCATCTTCATAAGTAAATGATACATTCTCTATTTCTATATCACCTTTTACATCTTTTAACTCAACTGGATTTTTAACTTCTTTTTCAGTCTCATGATTTACTATTTCATTAAATCTTTCAAATCCTGTCATACCACTTTGATATTGTTCTGTAAAGTTTATAAGTTTCTTTATTGGTTCTATAAACATTTTTACATATAGTATATAAGCTGCAAAATCACCTAATGTTATTCTTCCAAGATAAGTAAAATAACCTCCTGCAACAAGTGCTATAAGTTCTAATATATCCATAAATAAGTTCATACCTGAGAAATATTCAGCCATAACTTTATAAGCGCCTTCTCTTGCATGCTTAAATATGTTGTTACTTTGAGAGAATTTTTCTAATTCTTCATTTTCAGTACAGAAAGATTTAGTAACTTTCATACCTGCTATACTATTTTCTAAAGTTGCATTTACATCTCCTGTTTTTACTCTAGTTTCCATAAATGCATTGTTCATTTTCTTTCTTTGTGCTATTGCAAACCACAATACAAAAGGTAGTACTGCAAATATCATAAGAGTAAGTTCTACATTTACCCCTAATAAAATAGCAAAAGATCCTCCTAGCATTATAATAGAAATAAATAAATCCTCTGGGCCATGATGTGCTAATTCCGATACTTCCATTAAATCGTTTATTATTCTAGACATAGTAACCCCAGTCTTATTATTATCAAAATAAGTGTTAGGTAATTTTTGCAAATGTGTGAACACATAACTTCTCATATCAGCTTGCATTCTAACACCTACAACGTGTCCCCAGTACTGCATAAAATAATTTAACCCTGCTTTTAATATAAATATTCCTATAAGTACTATTGCAAATACTGCTAACATTTGTACATCTTTATTTGGTATAACTTCATCCATTATGTTTCTAGTTATCATAGGATAAACTAAGTTACATGTTGCAAATAAAAATGCTGCTAATAAATCTAATATAAATAGTTTTTTGTATGGTTTGTAATACTTTATAAATTCTTTTAGCATTTAGTTTCCTCCTGTCTTAATATAATAAAAATTCGCACTATTTAAATTCGCTTAAATAAATATTATATCATACCTAATTTAAAATATATTCATATAAATAATACTTTATAAATAAAGCAATATAAAAAGTACGGTAAAACCGTACTTTTTATTTATACCCAGTATTATTATTTATTAACTGCTTTCATAGCATCGTCTATCATTGTATTTAAAGAATTAAGTCCTCCATCATTTAGGTACCAAGTTGTTCCGTCTAAGTATATTATTTTATCATTTTTGAATGCATCCATAGATTTTACCATATCATTATTTAATGTTGACTTAGCTGATTCAGATTTACCAATAGCTACACCTCTATCTAAAACAAACATAACTTGAGGGTTTTGCTTAGCTAAATATTCAAAAGTAACATTTTGTCCATGAGTTGAATCATCTATATTTTGATCTTTACTCTTAAATCCAAATGATTGATATAATATACCAAATCTTGACTCTTCTCCATATACACTTAAGTTACCTTCATTTACCATAACTGTTAAAGCATTTATATCTTGTTCTTTAACTTTTTTATTTAACTCTTCTATTTTCTTTTCAGCTTTAGCAAATTCTTCTTTAGCTTTTTCTTCTACACCAAATATTTTAGCTACTGTATCTATATTTTTCTTAACTGATCCTAAGTAGTCTTTGTTGTCCTTATTTACACTTATTGTTGGAGCTATTTCAGATAATTGATCATAAAAATCAGCTTGTCTTCCACCTATTATTATTAAATCTGGATTTTGTGATTTTATACCTTCTAAATCTGGCTCTTTTAATGCACCTAAATCTGCATATTTTTTATCTTTATATTTTTCTAAAGACTCTGGTAAAGTTGCTTTTGGAAGCCCCACTACATTTTCAATTCCTAAAGCATCCATTGTATCTAATACAGAATAATCAAATACTACAACTTTTTTAGGATTTTTTACAACATCCGTCTCTCCTAAACTATGAACTATTTTCATACTAGCATTTGCCTCTAGCGCTGTATCTTGTGACTTTTTTTTATTCCCACCTAATGCAAATGCTCCTACTAGTCCTATTATTGCTACTCCAGCTATAATTGCTGCTTTTTTATTCATATCAATCTCTCCTTTTTATTAATATTTAAAATCATTCTCAATTAGTTTCTTTTTATAAGAGATTGCTACTTTGCAATCTCTATATTTTTTAGAAATAAACGCATATTCTATTTCCATTTATATTTTTTATGTCAAAGTCCATTTCATAAATATCTTCTAAAACTTCTCTTTGAACTATATCTTCTGTTGTTCCTACTTTTTCAATCTTTCCGTTTTTAAGTGCTACTATATTATCTGAGTAGCATGAAGCAAAGTTTATATCATGCATTACTAGAACTATAGTTTTACCTAATTCATCACAAAGATTTCTAAGGACCTTCATCATTTGAACAGAATGATTCATATCTAAATTATTTAATGGTTCATCAAGTAATATGTATTCTGTATCTTGTGCTATTACCATTGCTATATAAGCCCTTTGTCTTTGACCACCACTTAATTCATCTAAGTATTTATCTTGTATGTCAGTTAGTTTCATATACTCTATGGCTTCATCAATATATTTTTCATCTTCTTTAGTTAAGTTCCCTTCGCTATATGGGAATCTACCAAATCCAACTAATTCTCTTATTGTAAGCTTTAAAGTTATATTGTTAGATTGCTTAAGTATTGCTATTTTTTTTGCTAGTTCTTTACTTTCGTAACCTTCTAAACTCTTACCTTCTATTAAAACTTCTCCACCATCTCCAGATATAAGTCTAGTTACTATTGATAACACTGTACTTTTTCCTGCTCCATTTGGTCCTATAAAAGATGTAATTTTCCCTTTTTCTATATTAAAGGAAACATCATCTACGACATTTTTATTTTTATATTTTTTAAATATATTTTTTATTTCTATCATCTATTTACTCTCCTTTAATAATAGTTGTATAAAGTAAATCCCACCTATAAAGTTTATAATTACACTTAATGTTGTATTAAACTTAAATATATGTTGTACAAAGAACTGACCACCAATTAATGTAATCATACTAATTAAGGTTGCCCCTAATATTAAATAAGTATGTTTATATGTTTTAATACTTTCTCTTGCAATATTAGCAACTATTAAACCTAAAAATGTCATAGGACCAATAAGTGCTGTTGATATTGATACTAAAACAGATATTGCTATTATCATTTTCTTTACCAATTTATCATAATCTACACCTAGATTTATTGCTTGCTCTCTTCCTAAAGATAATACATCTAAATATTTTATATCATCATATATAAAAGGCATAATAGCAATAATCATTATCGCTGCAATTATAAGAATATCTGTATTCATATTATTTAAACTTGCCATCATCTTACTTTGTACAGCTAAAAATTCATTTGGATCTATCATAATTTGAATAAATGATGATGCACTTTTAAATAATGTTCCAAATATCATCCCTACTAGCAATAAGAAAAATATATTATTTTTTCCTTTTTCAAATAACACTTTGTACAATAACACAGAAGCTGCGATCATAATCAATACATTTATTATAAAATTATAATTTTTATTTATTATAAATGCACTTGTTGAACCAAATAAAAACGCTATTACAGTTTGAACTAATACATATAAAGAATCTAACCCTAGAACACTAGGTGTTAGTATTTGGTTATTAGTGATTGTTTGAAATACTACAGTAGTAAATGCTATACATCCTCCGCCTAAAGCTATTGCTATAAGTTTTGGTATTCTTTTAGACAAAGCATAGTCTAAATGGTTCATATCTATTCCATAACTTAGAAATAGTATTGCAAATACTAAGACTATTAATCCCATCATATATATTCTTTTGTTAATATTAAGCTTCATTTGCATTCCTCCTTAAAATCATATAAAGGAATGTTATACTTCCTATAACCCCAACTGTAAGTCCTATAGATATTTCATATGGATAGATAATTATTCTTCCAAGTATATCACATACAAGTACAAATATTGCCCCAAATAATCCTGTATGCCATATACTTTCTCTTATATTATCACCCATATATAATGATACAATGTTTGGAACTATAAGTCCTATATAAGGTATACTACCTGCTGTAACAACAACAGATACTGTTACTAAAGATACTATTATTAATCCTAAATTAACTACCTTTTTATAATTTAGCCCTAGATTTGTTGCAAAATCTTCACCCATTCCAGCAACTGTGAATCTATTTGCATAAACATAAGCTAATATAACAAGAGGTATTGTTATGTATAATATTTCATAATTTCCTTTAAGTATCATAGAAAAATCACCTTGCATCCATGCAGTTACATTCTGGCTCATATCGTACTTATAAGCTATAAAATCTGTCATAGCTCCTATTATATTACCAAACATTATACCTACTAATGGTACAAATATTATATTTTTGAATTGTAATTTTCCTATTATTTTCATAAACATAAATGTTCCTATAAGTGAAAATATAAATGATACTATAGTTTTCGTAAATATAGATGCACCTGGTATTGTTAACATACAAACTACTATACCTAACTGAGCTGCATCTATTGTGGCTCCTGTTGTAGGAGATACGAATTTATTTTTACTTACCTGTTGCATTATTAGACCTGCTATACTCATACCTAAACCTGCAACTAGTATACTTATTAACCTTGGTACTCTACTTATAAGAAATACCATAAGTTTATATTGATCTTTAGTAAATATATCCATTAAAGTTATATCCTGAGCTCCTATAAACAAGGAAATATAAGATAAAACTATTAGTGCTAAAATCAAGTACCTCTTTTTCATCATTCCTCCCAAAAAATTCCTTTTACTATGTATTTTTTAATTGATAATAATTATCACTTTATCTAAGTTTAACAATAACAATTATCATTGTCAATACTTAAATATTTTTCATTGATAAAAATTATCATTTAAAGTTGTATAAATAAATATACCCAGTTTTTGTAATCTATAACACTAATTGAAAATAATATTCAACAAATAAAAAAAGTTATAACATTTGTTATAACTTTTTATCTACTTATCATATAAATGACTTTTTACTACACTCATTGTTTTATCTGCACTAACTATATCAATTGATTCAATTAAATTATTTTTTTCATATATTGTTAATACATTTTTAAAACTGCCATCATTTTCTTTTAAGAAGTATCCTTTTATCTTTTCTTTTCTTTCTTTATCATAAGCTTCAAAATTAGCCGAATCTTCATCTAGTATACTATATAGTTCTTCTTTATCTTTATGGATGTAATTATTAAAATCTATATTTTTGAACTTTTCTATTGGCAATGTTGTTTTTTCATTATATTGGTCTACAATTATGTCTACATCTTTATTAATAGCTTCTGTTTCAATATCATAATCTGAAAATTCATAGGTCTGTACACCTACAACTTTGTAGTTACTAATTTCTATATATAATGCACTTCCGTCTAGTTTATTATTTGCTGTATATTTTGGATATATTAATCTCATATTGCTAGTTTTTACAACTTTATTAAGTTCATCCATAGTATTTGCACTTTCCATAATCTCAGCATCTATATAATACGTTGTACAATATGGAACCCCCATATTCTTAAGTACATAGTCATAATCCTTATTAATTATTTCATTTACATTGTTTTGAACTTTTGTCATAGTTTTTTGATGAGTTTCTTCATCTGCAATTTTACTTTCTTCTATATTATTTTTACTACATCCCGTAACAAACATTCCTATTAAAATAATACTATATATAGTCTTTTTTAAGTTCATTGATTAATCCTCCTTTCGTGAATTCCAATATCTCTTTTTAGATAACACTTGAAATATTTTCTATATCACAGAGTTTATGTTAACTGCCTTAGGTAAATTATATACTATTTAATAGACTTTAATAATATTTAAGGGTAATCTGTAATATTTTTGTAACAGAATGACTGGTTAACCTTAATTATTATATAAATTATTATATTTTGGAAATTATGCCTAAATTATTCCAATATTATAACAGATTGTATATAAATAATCAAAATTCTATATAGTTTATTGTATGCTATAATATAATCATTATAACAAAGGAGGATTTTTTATGGATTTTAAACAACTCGAAGTTTTTATTGCTGTAGCTAAACATCAAAGTTTCTCAAAGGCTGCTCGTGAATTATTTTTAACTCAACCAACAGTAAGTGCCCATATTCAAAACCTCGAAAGAGAATTAGATACTATTTTAGTAAATAGAAGCAATAAAAATATTACCTTAACTAAATCCGGAGAAATTCTTTATGAACATGCTATTAATATATTAAATAATTGCAAAAAAGCAGTCTATGATATAAAAGAATATTCAGGAAAAATAGAAGGAATTATTGATATTGCATGTAGTTCTATTCCAGAAACTTATGTATTACCTGAATTTCTAAGTAATTTTTCTAATACATATCCTGATGTAAAATTTACTATTAGCCATTATGATTCTCAATATGCTATATCTGAAATTTTAGATGAGAAAGTAAGTTTTGGGCTTGTCGGCTCAAAAATTAATAATCCTCAAATAGAATATTTAGATTTAATTGATGATGAACTTATTTTAATTACTCCATATGGCTTATCTATTGAAAATGAAAATGGTTATATCGATATAGATAAACTTTATAACCTTAAATTTATTATGAGAAAAGAAGGTTCAGGAACTCTTAGTCTGATTTTAAATACTCTAAAAAGTAATAATTTCAATATAGATAAATTAAATATAGCAGCTCATATAGAATCTAATGAATCTATTAAAGAAATGGTTAGCGTTGGTATTGGAGTATCTTTCATCTCTTATATCTCTGCCATAGATTTTATAAACTCTAAAAAACTAAACTTTTATAGAGTTAAAAATGTAGACTTCATAAGAAAGTTCTATTTCATATATTCTAAGAAAAAAACTTTTAATCCCTTAGAAAATAAATTTTTATATAGTTTATGTAATTATTTTAATATAAATAAGCCTTAAGATTTCTCTTAAGGCTTATTTATATTATATATTCATATTAAAAAAGGCTTTATATCCTTTATACATTTCATATATATCTACTTTTGAAACTATCTCATAAGGTGCATGCATATTTAATACTCCTACACCACAATCTATAACTTCAGCTCCATAGTTAGCCAGTATATATGCGATAGTTCCACCGCCACCTTGGTCTACTTTACCAAGTTCAGCAGTTTGCCATACTACATTAGCTTTATTAAATATTCTTCTTACTTCTGCCATAAATTCAGCATTAGCATCATTACATCCACCTTTTCCTCTAGATCCAGTGTACTTGCTTAATACTAATCCATTACCCATATAAGCAGAGTTTCTTTTTTCATAAGCATCTGCGTAATTAGGGTCATATCCAGCTGAAACGTCTGCAGATAATACTTTAGTGTTTGCCATAGCTCTTCTTACCTTCAAGTCGCAGTAATTACCTTCTAAAGCTATAAGTTCAGCTACTGCATTTTCAAAGAATTTAGATTGCATACCTGTATTTCCTTGAGACCCAACTTCCTCTTTATCAACACATAATGCAACTGCACAGTACTTTGGATTTTCTGTTTCAATTATTGATTTTACAGCAGCATAAGAACATACTCTATCATCATGGCCATAAGCTAGTACCATGGATCTATCAAATCCTAAATCACGAGCGCGGCCAGAAGGAACAACTTCTATTTCTGCACTTAAGAAATCTTCTCCAACCATACCATATTTATCATTTAGTATTTTTAATATATTTTGTTCTATAGCATCTTTTTCTTCACCTTCTAGTGGTATATGTCCAACTAATATATTTAATGATTCTCCAGTTACACCTTCAGAGAGTTTCTTTTGCATCTGATCTCCTGCTAAATGCGCTAATAAGTCAGTTATACAAAATACTGGATCATTTTCATCTTCTCCAATACAAATATCTACTTTTTTACCATCATTTAAAATTACTACTCCATGTATAGCAAGAGGTGTTACTGTCCATTGATATTTTTTTATCCCACCATAGTAGTGAGTTTTAAAAAATCCTAGATTAGCTTCTTGGTATAGTGGGTTTGGTTTTAAGTCTATTCTAGGAGCATCTAAATGAGCACCTATTACTTTCATTCCTTTTTCTAATGGATTTTTCCCCATTACAAATAAGGCAACAGATTTATCCTTATTTTCTGCATAAATTTTATCTCCTGAATTTATACTACCTTTTTGTATTGCTTCGTCTATTGATATGTATCCATTTTCTTTGGCTATTTTTACTATTTCCCTAGCTGAAGTTCTTTCAGTTTTTCCATTATCTAAAAATAGCTTATATCCATTAGCGTAAGACATTATGTCATCTAATTTATTGTTTTCTCTTTCTACTTCCCATGCATTTTTAAATTCATGCTTTAGTTTCATGGTACCCCTCCAAAACTATAATATATTTAAAACTAATTATATTATTTTACAATTAGTTTTTTTATTTTTCATATGTTCTTCATATTCTTCTGGTGATACAACTTTAACTTGATCTAATCTTGATCTAAAATGAGCTCTAAAGTTAGCTAAGTATTCTTTTCTTAATTCTTCTCTTTCTTTTATCTCTATTTCAGTTAAACCCTCAGTTTTATTTTTCTTCGCTAGTTCATTTATTCTATCTAATTTCTTTTGATCAAACATTTTGTCATCATACTCAAATAATTCTTTAAATTTGAGTATTCTCCTTTCCTATTTTCTTAATAAAATATTTTATTACTTTTTATATTTATATTGTTTTTATACTCTTTTAAAAATTCATCTAAATTATCATATATTATAGATATTCCCTTTTCTAAATCTTGTATACTTGACTTAGCTATATTTATCCTAAAAAATCTATCATCAAATATATTGTCAAAAAAATATGTTCCTGGAAGTATAGATACTCCTTTGTCTAGCATAAACTTTTCAAAATCTTGTGATAAGTACCCTCTAGGTAGTTCTAAAAAGAAATTTATGCCCCCATTTGAATTACTTATCTTTAATTTATCACTGAGTTTTTCATTTATCAACTTTTTTGCTAAATTATATTTTTGAGTATATATATTTTCTACACTTTCTAAATACTTGTCCCAGTCAAAGCATTCCATATAATAATACATTGATTTTTGAATAAGTCCTGGTGTTGATATATCTGAAGAATACTTTGCCCATAGTACTTTCTTTAAAAGTTCATTTGGTATCTCCACAATACCTATTCTAAGGCCAGGCATAAATATCTTAGAGAAACTTTTTATATATATAACTCTATTTTTATCATCATAACTTTTTAGTGGTCTATTATCATCTGAATCAAATTTAAAATCACTTATAAAGTCGTCTTCAACAATATAAAAGTCATATTCTTCTGCTAATTCTATAAGTTTTTCTTTTTATATGTAGTATATGATATGCCCGTAGGATTTTGAAAATTAGGCATAGTGTATATTAATTTAGGTTTTATTTTTTCTAGCTTTAATTTAAGTATACCAATATCAATTCCATCATCTAGCATTGGTATAGATATTATTTTTGCACCCCTGCTTTTAAATACTTGTATTGCTCCATTGTATGTTGGTTCTTCAACAAACACTACATCAGAATAATTAATAAGACCTTTACAAATAATATCAATCCCTTGTTGTGCTCCAGATATTATTTGAATATTTTCTTTACTAGTCTCTATACTTCTTTTTTTAAGATAATCAACTATTTTTTTTCTTAAATTATCATAGCCTAATCCTTCATCATATTCAAATATAGAGCTTCCTTCTTTGGCTAATGCCATATTTATAGCACTCTTAAAGTCTTCAATTGGAAACATTTCTGTAGATGGATTTCCACTATCAAAGTGTATTACTCCATCTTTATTTTTATAATCTTCTTCTTTCTCTACTTTAAGAACTGATGCAAATGTTCCACTTCCAATAGATTTATATACATATCCCTCATTTTCTAATAATTCATAGGCTTTAACTATAGTTGTATTATTTACACCTATGTATTTAGCTAATTTTCTTATTGGTGGTAATTTCTCATGCTCATTTATTTCTTTGGTTAATATCATTTGTTTTATATGATTGTATATTTGTAGATATTTTATAGTATTTTTATTCAATTCTATATTGTATTTTTCCATTTTATCACCACTTGTATTTTTCTTAATTCCTTGATGGTTATATTTATATTTGCTAATATGTAGTATGTATATATAATACCAAAATTTTAATGAAAAGGGGAAATATTTATGTTTTATGACTATCACATGCACTCTAGTTTCTCTAATGACAGCAAAACTGATATGGAGGATATGATAAAAAAATCTATAGATTTAGGTTTAAAAGAAATATGCTTTACAGACCATGTTGATTATGACCTTGATGCTGATGATGATTGGGGTATTGATTATAATAAGTATTTTGATAAAATAAGTTTTTTCCAAAATAAATACAGTGATAAAATTTCTATAAAGCAAGGTATAGAATTCGGTCTTCAAGAACAAATAATAGATAGATGTAGTAAAGAGGCAAATATGTATCCTTTTGACTTTATAATTTGTTCTATGCATGCTATAAATAGATCTGATTTATATTTTGGAAACTTTTTTAAAGATAAAACACAGCATGAAGCTTATGAAATATATTTTACAAAGCTTTATAATATTATAAAAAACTATAAAGATTATTCAGTTCTTGGTCATTTGGATTTAGTTAAAAGGTATGGTAACTATGATAAATTATTAGATGATAAATTATTTTCAGATATTATAGAAGCTATATTAAAACAAGCTATACACGATGGAAAAGGTATTGAAATAAACACATCTTGCTATAGATATAATCTTCCAGATTTAACACCTTCTAGATATATATTGAATATGTATAAAGATTTAGGAGGAGAAATTATAACTACAGGTTCAGACTCACACAACCCATCTCAAGTTTCATATCAATTTGACTACATATACTCATATTTAAAAGATATAGGATTTGAGTATGTTTGTAAATTTAACAAAATGAATCCAGAATTTATAAAGATATAATTATTTTTTCGCCCCCTTATGAATATATTTAAACATAAGGGGGTGATTTATTGAAGTTACCTAATCTCGTATTATCTACTATTACTTTATTTATATCTAATATAATAGTAAGGGCTCTTGGTTTTTTGTATAAAATATTTTTATCAAAATCAATTGGAGAAGCAGGCTTAGGTATATATCATATAATTTTTAACTTTTTAATGATTTGTTTAGCTTTCACTACTACAGGTATTCCCACTGCCCTTAGTTGCTTAGTTGCCAAGAAAAAGGCTTTAAATGATAAGCATAATAGTAATGTTCTTTTTATATCTACTTTGTATGTAGCATTTTTGGTTGCTTTAATTATTTCACTATTTATTGCTTTAAACGCTAATTTTTTATCCATTAAATTATTAAAGCACAATGATTTAGGCCTATTTATATTAGCAATTTGTCCTGCTATTGTTGTTATAACTCTATCTAATGTTCTTAGGGGATATTACTATGGTATTAAGGAAGTAGCTGTACCTGCCATTGGTCAAATTTTAGAACAAATTAGTAAAATTATATTTGTTTTTTTAATTATAATGTATATAAATAATAAGTCTTTAAACTGCTATATTGCACTTTTAGGTATCTCCGTTGGTGAAGCAGTAAACATACTTTATATAAGTATTCGCCTTTATAAAAATTCTAATCTTTATAATAGATACACTATTAATATTAAAGATTTTTATAATTCGTCTATGGAAACAATTAAGCTTTCTATACCCATAACTTGTAATCGTATGTCAAATATATTACTTCACTCAATTAGTTCAATGATTGTTCCATCTAGACTTGTATTATCTGGCATCTCATACCATAAATCATTAAGTATGTATGGTGTTATAAGCGGAATGGTTATGCCTTTTG
>NZ_HG529371.1 GCF_000499525.1 Faecalimicrobium dakarense
TTCCTTTTACTGTTGGTTCTGCTTTAGTTGTAAATTTAATACCAAGTATTTCACAAGAAATGGCACTTAATAAGTATAAGATTGTTGTAAAAAAAATAAATTATGCTCTACTTTTAACTATAACAGTTGGAGCTATCTCTTCTACTTTTTTTTATTTCTTCGGAAGTAAGCTTTGCTTATTAGTCTTTGGTAATAAATTGGCTGGTACATATTTAAAGGCAATGTTTTTAGTTCCTTTATTTATGTCTTTAAATCAAACTTTATCAGGTATACTTCATTCTATAAAAAAAGAAGTTGCATCTAGTGTAATTACTATCATTAGTATGATTATTCAATTAATTGCACTCTACTTATTACTTCCTGTTCCAAGTATTAATATTTATGCATACATATATACAATGACATTTGTTTCAATGTTTACATGTTTGTTACATATTATAGTTCTTATTAGAACTTTAAAAAAATTTAAATACTAGGAGGCTACAATGAATAATAATGATATAAAACCATTTTACATATATACCAATAAAAATTGCCTATATATAAAAAATATAAACGAGCGCACTGATAAGCTAGCTAATAATATTTTCTCTTACTGTGCAAATATCGATTCTAACAATAAAATTCATATCTGTGGTATAGATAAACAAGGAAAACTAGTTCATTTTACCAATGATAATGGCACTTGGAGAAAGAAAATCATTAGTAAAGTTTTTAATAATATTAGAAATATAAAAGAAATGAGATTACATATAATTGATGATTATTTAAATGTGTTTGCTGTAGAAAACTATCCTCTATCTGAAGAATTATATAAAGTTTCTCATTTTAACTTCACATTAAAAAATTCAAAGTTTTCTAGACATACCATAAATAATATTTGTAAAAATGATGGATATTTTTATAGACTTAATATAGATGATTCATCTAATATTGTTTTTGAATATAAAGCATTAAATAAATCCGATAGAAGTTCTAATAATAATATACTTGTATTTAATAATAATAGTAAAAAGTGGCTATCTCCTAATTCTATGCTTCGAGGTGGGTGTCCTATTGATTTAAAAGATTCAAATATTAAAGATGATATCTTTGAATATTGTTATAGCATAAAATATAAAATTTAATAAAATAAAGCTACCAATAAAATTGGTAGCTTTATCTTTGTTATCTATATATTACATCCACAATTATTGTCTCTGTCTCTATCTCTGTCTCTATCTCTGTCTCTGTCTCTATCTCTATCTCTGTCTCTATCTCTATCTCTGTCTCTATCTCTATCTCTGTCTCTGCATCTGTCTCTGTCTCTACATTTATCTCTATCTCTGTCTCTATCATCGTTATTCTTTTCTTCACATGTTCTAAAATCACATACTTTATTAAAAGTATCTACGACTCTTGGTTGTATCGCGTTTTGAGATCCTAAAACTACTATTTGTTCACTTGTTAATGTGCTAACTATAGCTTCTAAACACATTATTAAATCTATATCATTTGGTATACATAATTCAAAGTGAGATTCACAGCATTCATCACATACACATCTTAATAAAGCTTTACCTATACAATCTACAGTTAAATTAGTCATGAATTCTTGTCTTAAAGTAAAGGCTCTTCCATCAGCTGGTACACTTATAGGAGCTGTTAATGTATTGAATAAGAATTCAACATCACAGCATCTCTTAATTTGTCCACCCATTAATTTAACTGCTGGGAATGCTAATGCCACTACTTCTGTACATCCACATCTACCTCTTAGTTCTAATACCAAGTCCTCTACTAGTACACTTAATCCTCTTTGTTTATAAACTACATTTTGACCTAACCCTTGATTACAGCATCTATCGTTTCTTCTTCCACATACAGCAGATTCAAAGATAGTTTCACAAGGTCTACCACTTGGTTCTAATGGTTCTATATCAAAGTCTTCTAAAGTAGTTCTTCCTGTATCTATTACTATAGCAGAGAAATTTATACATACTTTATCTATAGTTACGCTTACTTGGCCACCTCTTGGAACTGGTCCATTCACTTCTACTACATCAAGATCAAAAACTAATGTTTCTCCATTTGGAGCTACTGCATCTGTAAATGTTTGGAATACCATAGTATCAAATACTCTATTAGTTTCTATTG
This sequence comes from Faecalimicrobium dakarense, assembly GCF_000499525.1. Classification (GTDB taxonomy): domain Bacteria; phylum Bacillota; class Clostridia; order Peptostreptococcales; family Peptostreptococcaceae; genus Faecalimicrobium; species Faecalimicrobium dakarense. The sequence continues at coordinate 2,137 of NZ_HG529371.1, forward strand.
CAATTGGTCTAGCATTTGCTGGTGATAATACTGGTCTTATAGGACCTCCACACTGAGGATGTGCACATGGATTTTTAACACATTTATCTGCTTTTATCTCACAAGGTTCGCAGTGTTTATGATTGTGGTCACAATCACAATCACAATCATGATCATGTTTACAGTCGCAATCATGATCGTGTTTACAATCGCAATCATGTTTACAATCACAGTCATGATCATGTTTGCAATCATGGTCATGTTTACAATCGCAGTTTTTTTGTTTTGGTTTGCATCCAAAACCTCTATTTAGTTCTTCATCCATACATTCATCTAAATGATTTTGACTAGGTTCAACGTTATTAACTATAGGAGCTACTTGTTGATTTGTCATTCTTCTTTTACTTCTTTTCATATCTTGCATCTCTTAACTTCCTCCCCTTAAATGAATTATTAAAGTGTCTTGGCTTTTTGTAGCCTAATTAATAGTATGCAGTTTTATTATCATTTGTTACTTACTTGTACTTTAAGCTTAGATAAATTAGAATAAATAATTTTTTAAAAAATATAATGTATAGTATAAATGTTTCTATAAGGGGGATATATATGAGTTTTGTTAATAAATGTTCTACTATTCTTAGACTTTCAAATAAAGATATTTGCCATATCTATTCTGATAAGGATCTTAAATTTGACTACTTAGATAAAGATGATAATTTGGTTTCCTCTAATTCATTAGCTAATTCTAGTAATATCGATTTTACTAATTCTTACTTTGATTTAGATGACTATGATAATATTTATGGAATATACAAAGATAGTTCATTAAATATGGTTGAGTTAAAAAAAGAATCTAATGAGATTATTCAAAAAGAAGTTTTAAGCTTTAATTATAAGAAATTTGATTTAATGTTTCCATATATAAAAAAAATAAAAAATAATATTCATATTTTATACTATGTTTATAATAATAACTCTACTAATACTTGTGCACTATTTCATCATTATAATCACAATGGTGTTTGGGTGGAAAATAAAGTTGATTTTATAAGTCATTTAGTATTAAATAATTTTACAGTATCATGGAGTAATAATTGCCCAATCGTATATTATTTTAATCTGGTAAATGGGTATGAAGAGGTATTCTTATCTAAATTTGATATTAATACATTAACTTGGTGCAATCCTATTCAAATAACTGATTCTGGTAAAAGAAAAATCTATTTATCTGCGCTTAGAGATAGTATGAATTTTTATCACCTAACATTTTGTGAAGAAGTAGATAATGGTTATGCAGTTAAATATATAAACGGATACTTAAGTGATGATAAATTAGATGTAGACGTTTGTACTTATATAACAAAACCTTCTGTCTGTAGATATCCTAGTTTAATTAAACATAAATCTAATATTTATTTGTCATGGGTTGACTATGAAAGGCTAAATACCTGTATATCTAATGATTTTGGAAAAACTTGGGGTAAAAATGAAGCTGATAAATTTAGTATGGGTGAGGATTTTACTAGAGCCAACTTTTCATCTAACTATGTTGATGATATTCCTTATAATGTTACTTCTGTTTTCACAACGGCTAATGATATTGGAATACTCGGCTTTTAATATAAAAA
>NZ_HG529372.1 GCF_000499525.1 Faecalimicrobium dakarense
TGTTGCTAAACTTAGCAACACTTTTTTTATATTAAAAAATCCCCAAAAACACCGGCGACCCCAATAAATTCAGACCCGAGATACTCCCAGGTGGGTGACCTACTATCTACTTTTAACGTCCCATATAAATACGGGCATGTTATCCATAGATAGACTTAGTCTCCCTTATAACATTTGTCGGTTGAATTTAAATAAGTCTATCGAATGCTTCAGGATTTTTATAATATTATTATATAACAAAACACTAAATTTTAAAAGTAATTTTATATAGTAATTAATATAATATCAGTATTTTTTTGGAAATTTATTTTTCGTCATCATCTATGTAGTCATAATCTTCATAAATTTCGTATTCATCAAAATCTTCATAACCATATTCTTCATCTTCATATTCATCGTCTTCATATTCTTCATATTCCTCTTCTTCATCATCATAAGAACTATCTTCTCCATCAGATCTTAAAAGACTTCCTAATAACTTAAGGTTATTCATACTACCTAGATTATTTATATTAGCTAATGAACTTAAACTAAATCCACCTTCTCCAAAATCATCCGGCAAAAATAATTCTGCAAATAAATCAATTTTCTTTTTCATATCTATAGCTTTTTCTATAGGTTCTTTTCTCTTCTCTGGGAATACTTCTAATATTTCTTTTATCATCATATTCTTTTTGTCATCTTCATCCATGCTTCTAAAAAAGTTTGTTTCTTCTTCATGTATATCATCTATGCCACTTAATCTTTTTATCCCTTTCACTAAATCTAGTAAACTTTCTACTTTTGCTAAAACTTTCATTTCATCCCTAGACATATATTTTTTCGTTCTAGTTATTATTTCCATTCCACGTTCTAATTCTTCATCACTTAAATCCATTAGTTTCATACCCTTGTTTATATCGTTCATATTAAATCCAAGCATATTATTACTATCTTTTCTCTCCCTTTTTTGACTTGATTTTTTAGGAATTCTAGGCTTTGCTTCTTTTTCTTTTTAACTTTTTTC
>NZ_HG529373.1 GCF_000499525.1 Faecalimicrobium dakarense
ATAGATGGACCTCTAGTCCCATCTACATTAATTTCTTTTGGTTTATTTTTATTATTATCAAATAACGAAATATTTCCGTTACTAAGCGCGATCATTCCAAGTATCAACAGTATATTATTCAATTTACAGTCACCCCTTAAAATATACTTCTCCTCATATATAAAGTATGTTTTATTTGCTATTAATGTTACTTTTTTTTGTTCATATGCATATATATTATTTATAGGAAATCTTATTTATCTAAAATTTAATATATCATTCATGTTTTAAGATTATTTCTATATATAAATAATATGAGTAAAATCTAATATATATTATAGAAAGGGGCATTTTTATGAAAAAAGTAAATACAGACGCATTGGAGAAAATGGCTAAACAAAAAAATATTGATAAGGAAAAAATTGAACAAATTGCTGATGGTTATAAAGGTAAATCTGAAAACGAACTTATGGATGAACTTATAAAGATAGGTAAAAATCTTCAAGGAAAAGATGAGGTTATATCAAAATTCAAAACATTCCTAGATGATGATCAACGTAAAAAATTAGATACTATAATGGGTAAAATATCTGAAGCTGAAGTCCAAGACAAACTAGAAAGTAAAAAATTAAAATCTAAAAAAACATCTTCTGGAAGTAAATCTTCTAAAGAAAGTTCATCTAACCAAAATACACCTACAAAACATAAATCTAGCAAACATAGTTCATCTGCACAAGATAAAAGCACATCTGAATCTAATGGACATAAAAAAGTTAAAAAAGTAGTTAAAAAGGTTAAAAAATCTAATCATAATGACTAAAAAAATAAG
>NZ_HG529374.1 GCF_000499525.1 Faecalimicrobium dakarense
ATTTAATTATTAAGTTTATTATGTATAGATTTCATTAGATTATCTTTAATTTCACTTCCATCTAATAAAAGTTCCTCACATTCTTTGCTGTAGACTTTATATAGTTCTTTATTTTCAAGACTCATTAAATTTACCTTTACATTTAATATGGCTCCTTCTAGACCACTATATAGCATTAATGTTCCCACTCCAATATCTGTTATAGCATTTTGATTTCCATATTCAGTTAGATACTCTAGTAGTTGCAATGCTTTAAAAGATAATTTAGCAGTTTTGAAAGGAACATCTATAGAGAATAAAGTTGCATCTTGTATAGCAATTTTTCTAGCCTTAATTTCATCATCTGTATTTTTAGGCATTTTCATAGCTTTCATAACTTCATTAAATGATTCAGTATCTTTATCTATAAGTTCTATTAGTTCTTGTCTAATATCCCCAAGCTTATTGAACTTTTCTACAAACTCTGTTCTTACTTTTTCGTCTAAAGCTTCATATTTTTTCTTCCCAAAGCTTAAGTGTGCCATCATTCTAGCAAGCCCTATACCTATATTACTTGATAGTGCAGCTACTGACCCACCACCAGGTGCTGGGGAATTAGAATCTACTTCATCTGAAAAATCAGATACAGTCATATCCACTAATTTCATATTTCTCCTCCTATATTGTATTGTTATAAATTACCCCTTTATTATCTACTACTAAAGTTCCTTCTTTGTAAACTTTATTTACATGATTTATGCCAAAATGATACATTAAGTACTCTATATTAGGAGCATCAAATACTACTAAATCTGCTTTTTTTCCTATTTCTAACGAACCAATTTCATCTTGCCTATCAATTGCATATGCTGCATTTATAGTTACCGCATTTAATACTTCATTTGGCGTCATTTTTAATCCTAAGCATCCTAGCTGCATTACAAATTGTAAGTTTTCACTTGGACAGCTTCCTGGATTATAGTCACTAGATAAAGAAACAGGTACTCCCAGTTCTATCATCTTTCGTGCATTTGCATAATCTTTATTTAGATTAAATGAAGTTGCTGGAAGTATATTAGCTATTACTTTATTTTTGGCCATCATCTTTAAGCCGTCTTCACTTGCTGCCATTAAATGATCTGATGATATACACCCTAATTTAGCTGATAACTCCGCTCCTCCTAATGAAACTATTTCATCTGCATGAATTTTTAACTTATATCCCATTTCTTTAGCTTTTGTTAGTATGTATTCACCTTCTTCTATAGTAAATACACCTTCTTCACAGAATACATCACAAAATTCTGCTAAACCTAATTCTTTTACCCTAGGCATCATCTCATTTACTATTATATCTATAAACTCTTTATGATTTTCTTTATAGTTTTTTGGAATTGCATGCGCTCCTAAAAATGTATGTACTAAATCTATTGGATGATTTTTATCTAAATCTTTTGCAACTTTAAGTTGTTTAATCTCTGTTTCTAATTCTAGTCCATATCCGCTTTTAGACTCTGCTGTTGTAACTCCAAGTTCTAGCATTCTATCTAAACTTTTTTTAGCTTTAGTGTACAATTCTTCATCTGTAGCTTCTTTAGTTGACTTAACTGTACTAAGTATTCCTCCTCCTTGCTTTAGTATTTCTATATATGGTACACCAGATATTTTTTTAGAAAACTCATTTTCTCTAGAACCACCATGAACTAAATGTGTATGAGAATCTATTAAACCTGGAGTTACCAAAAGTCCATTTGCATCATCTATTTTAGTGTGTGAATCTATTAATCTTTCATAGCTATTTTTAGTACCTATTTCTGCAATCTTACCATCACTTATAGCTATATATGCATCTTCTATTACTTCTAGATTATTCATTTCCTCGCCAGATTTTGGACAACCAAAACTTTTACATGTAGCCAATTTGCCTATGTTTTTTATAATTAAATCTATTTTCATATCTCTACTCCATTAAGCTAGTTTCTAAAACTTTATCCATACTAAAATTTTCTAATCCCAAGTAATATGATGCTACATCTATTAATGACTCCATTGGGCAAAGACCTACTATCTCACTTCCAACTACATTTACACCATATCTTTTAGCTTCCATCTTTACAGTTTCAAAAGCTCTGTACATACTAGTTTTAGTATAATCAGTTAAATTCATAGTTACTTGAGTTATTCCTCTTTCTGGAACTTCTACTGGCCCTGCTTTTATGTATCTATATCCACCACTTGAAAATCTTATAGTTTTAGCTATACTTGCTGCTATTTCTATATTTGTAGTATCAAGATTAATATTATAAGCTATAAGAGGTCTTCTAGCACCTATAGCTATTGCCCCTGCACTAGGATGTTTCTTAGCTTGCCCAAAATCAGGTTTCCAGTTTGGATCTTCTAATTTTTCATCTAACCCTTCATATTGCCCTTTTCTAACAGTAGCTAAATTTTCTCTTTCTTGTTTACTAGCTGCATTTTCATATAAAAATACTGGTATTTCATATTTTGAAGCAACCTCTTCACCTAATTCTTTAGCTAATCCTATTGCGTCTTCCATTGTCATATCTTTTATAGGTATAAATGGGCATACATCTGTAGCACCAAATCTAGAATGCTGACCTTTATGGACATTCATATCTATAACATCTTTAGCAACACCTATAGATTCTAAAACTGCATTTTTAACTTTTTGAGGGTCACCTATAACTGTAACTACTAATCTATTATAGTTTTTATCTGCCTCGTAGTTTAATAATTTTACTCCTTCTTTTCCTCTTAATGGATTTATTATTTTTTCAATTTTATCTAAATCTTTACCCTCACTAAAATTAGGAACACATTGTACTATTGCCATATTTAGACCCCCTTATATTTAAATAAATATATTTGCTAGGCAACTTATTTTTAAAGCTACCTAGCAACTATATAAAATTCTTGCCTTATTAATACTATTTATTTACTTTGATTAAAATTATAAATTTTCTATTGTTTCATTAATTAAATTATCATCAACTATATATGGAAGCGTTATATGATCTTTTCCTTCACTCATTTTGTTGTACTCTATTACTGTAGATATAGAGTTTTCATTTCTAGCCCAAGCACGTCTAGCAACTCCACTCATAACATCCCAAGGCATTGAAGTTCTTAGTATATCATCAACTCTTTGAGAACCATCTAGAACCATTCCAAATCCGCCATTAATAGATTTTCCTATACCTACACCTCCACCATTATGAAGAGCTACTAAACTCATTCCTCTAGCACAATTTCCTGCAAAACAATGAGTTGCCATATCAGCCATTATATTACTTCCATCTTTTATATTTGAAGTTTCTCTAAATGGAGAATCTGTACCTGATACATCATGATGGTCTCTTCCTAACATAACTGGACCTATTTCTCCTCTCCTTACCATATCATTGAATTTTAAAGCTATATTTGTTCTTCCCATAGCATCTTGATAAAGTATTCTCGCTTTTGTTCCTACTACTAGTGCATTTTCTTTAGCATCTCTTATCCAAGCCCAGTTATCTCTATCTTGGTATCTTCTATTTGGGTCAATTAAATCCATAGCTGCTTTATCAGTTTTTATTAAATCTTCCTCTAATCCACTTAAACAAACCCATCTAAATGGACCATATCCATAATCAAATAATTGTGGACCTAATATATCTTCAACATATGATGGGAATATAAAACCATCTTTTTCATCTATTCCATTTTTAGAAATTTCGCTACATCCTGCATCATAAACAGCTTTCATAAAGCTATTTCCATAGTCAAAGAAATATACACCTCTATTATGTAACTCTTTTATAGCTTTAAAGTGTTTTATAAGAGTTTCATCAACTAATTCTATAAACTTATCTTTATCCTCTGATAATAGTCTTGTTCTTTCTTCAAATGTAATACCTTGTGGGCAATATCCTCCATCATAAACAGCATGGCAAGATGTTTGGTCTGATAATAAATCAATATATATATTATTTTCTATCGCATATTCTAATAAGTCTACTATGTTTCCATGATAAGCTATTGCGCAAGGCTCTCCTTTTTTCATACATTCATAAGCCATATCAAATGATTCCTTGCAAGTATTAGCTACCTTACTTACCCATCCTTGAGTGTATCTAGTTTCTATTCTTGAGTAATCAACTTCTGCTATTATTCCTACTCCACCTGCAATTTCTACAGCCTTACCTTGAGCCCCACTCATTCCTCCTAATCCTGATGTTACAAATAATTTGCCCTTTAGATCTGAGTGTTGATCAACGCCTAGAACTAATCTACCTGCATTTAATAATGTTGAATATGTCCCGTGAACAATTCCTTGAGGACCTATATACATCCATCCTCCAGCTGTCATTTGTCCATAGTTAGATACACCTATTGCTGCAGCTCTTTTCCATTCTTCTTGATTATCAAACATACCAATCATAAGACCATTAGTTAATATAACTCTAGGAGCATCTGGTTTTGATTTGAATAACCCAACTGGGTGTCCTGATTGAAGTACTAAAGTTTGATCTTGAGTTAGTACCTTTAAATATTCTTTTACTAAGGCATACTGCATCCAGTTTTGGAATACTTGACCTGTTTCTCCATAAGTCACTAGTTCATAAGGATATAAAGCTATATCAAAATCTAAATTATTATCTATCATAACTTGAAATGCTTTTCCTTCTATGCATTTACCTTCATAATCATCTATAGAAAGCCCTTTTAAATTACCTTCTGGCCTAAATCTATATCCATAAATTCTTCCCATTGACATTAATTCATCTAAAAATTCTTTAGCCAATTCCTCATGATGTTCTTCTGGTATATATCTTAAAGCATTTTTTAATGCCAGTTTAATATCTGAATCAGATAGCTTTGCTTCTCTTTTTGGTGCTCGTCTTATTCCTTCTATAAATTTTGGTATTTCTTTAGGTACATAATTTAACTTTATACTCATAGAACCTTTGATTTCTTCATTTAGTATATTTAATGTTTTTTCCATATAAATATCTCCTTTTGTTTAACTTAAACTTTCAACTAATAATTCTTCATCCATTAAAAGCTCTGATTCTATAGCTTTTTCAACTGCTTCAACTAATAGATTTTTCTTTATTAAATCTTCTGATATATTTATATCTTTATACATTACTCTATCTTTATCTACAAATGGAGTATTTTCTCTAACTACTCTATACGCTGCTTCAGTCCCTATTCCTAGTTTTTTCTTACCTCTTAAATCTATAGCCTGAACAGCTCCTAATATTTCCATAGCTAGTACTTTTCTTGCGTTTTCCATTATTTCTCTTGCTTTCCTTGCTGCTATTGTCCCCATAGATACATGGTCTTCTTGATTTGCTGATGATGGTATTGAGTCTACACTTGCTGGATGTGCTAAAACTTTGTTTTCTGATACTAGTGATGCTGCACTATATTGAACTATCATAAATCCTGAATTTAATCCACCTTTATTTACTAAAAATGCTGGTAGTCCATGGCTTAATGCTGGGTTTACTAATTTCTCAAGTCTTCTTTCTGATATGTTTGCTATTTCTGATAGAGCTATTCCTAAAAAGTCAAAGCTTAAAGCCATTGGTTGGCCGTGGAAGTTACCTCCTGATATTACTTCTTCTTCTTGTGGGAATATTATTGGGTTGTCTGTAACTGAATTAATTTCTATATTTATTTTATTTTTTACATATTCAAGTGCATCTTTACTAGCTCCATGAATTTGTGGCGAACATCTTATTGAATATGCATCTTGAACTCTCATTTGTCCTTGTTTAGTTGTCATTTCACTTCCTGATACTATATTTAGTATGTTTTTAGCAGTATTAATTTGTCCCTTATGAGGCCTTACTGAGTGTACTTTTTCATCCATGGCACAAGTTATTCCATTTAATGCTTCCATAGTCAAGCCTAATGCTATATCTGCAGTTTTTAAAAGATTCATTGAATCATACAAAGTAAGTAGCCCTACTGATGTCATAACTTGTGTTCCATTTATTAAAGCTAAGCCTTCTTTCTCTGATAAATACTCTAATACATCTATACCAGCTTTTTCCATAGCCACTTTAGAATCTAATCTCTCGCCTTTATAAATCGCTTCTCCTTCTCCTAACATAGTTAAAACCATATGTGATAAAGGAGCTAAATCCCCTGATGCCCCTAGGGATCCTTTTTCTGGTATTATAGGATGTATCCCTTTATTTATCATATTGACTAAAGTTTGCAAAGTTTCTATTCTAATCCCTGAATTTCCTTTTGATAGAGCATTTACCCTTAATAACATAATTGACCTTACAATATCTTCACTTAAAGGATTACCTACACCACATGAATGACTTATTATTAGATTTTTTTGGAGTTGTTTTGAATCTTCTTTTGATATTGCCACATCTGAAAACTTTCCAAATCCTGTAGTTATTCCATAAGATATTTTTTCGTTTTCTACTAAGTTGTCAACTAAATTTCTTGCTATCTTTACTTTATTTATAGATTCTTCACTTAGTACTACTTCATAACCATTTCGGCAAACGTTAACCACATCTTCAATAGTTAAGCTATTGCCATCAATTAATACCCTTTTCATAACAGACTCTCCCCACCATTATTATATTTTTATTTAAATTTCCTCTATCACTTTAACCATTTCTACAAATATGTTTACAATCCTCCCTATAATTTTATATTTTTAACTATAAAAAATATGACATCTGTAGGACACAGATGTCATATGATTATTTATTTATACAAATAAATCAATTAATGTAAAACTTACTTATTAAAATATTAGTTCCCGCTAATTCTAAATCCTTGTGGAAGTGGATCTTTCGGGTCTAATACTAACTGATTAAATCCCATAATATGAGATATTCCAGATACTTCTGTAATAACAGCATCATAGTCTCCAACTTTAGTCTCTGAAATAACTTTTCCTTCCATTGGCGTATCAATTATGCTTTTGTTTATAAAAATTTGATCTTTACTTAATTCTCCTTTAGCATAGTGAATTGCTACTCGCCCACCTGTTCCAGATCCAGTTGGAGAACGGTCTATTTGTCCTTCTGCAAATATACAAACATTTTTAGTTAAAACTTTATCTCCTTCATCAACTACTGGCTCATAAAAAATTGTTCCATATAACCAGTTAATTCCCGGTTCAGTTGGATGATTAAATTCATATTTAGCCATTACTTTATGTTTAATTTCCATTCCGATTTTAACTAATAAATCTGCATCTTCTGGTATTACATTTAGATTTACTTTAGTAACATCTACATACACATAAAATGCTCCACAGTAAGCTATATCCCCAACTATTGTTCCAATTCCATCTACTTCAACTTCAATGTTTTCCTTATAAACGAAGCAAGGAACATTTTGAAAAGAAACCTTTTCCACTATTCCATTTTTAACATGCGCATTAGACTCAACGCGTCCACAAGGAGCATCAATTTTGACTAGATTTTCTCCTTCTTTTGCAGTAAGCATACCTACTTCAAAAGCAGTTTTTGTAAGACCTATCGTTGCGTGCCCACACATAGAACTTAAACCTTCATTATGTGTAAATAAAACTGCAAAGTCACCATCTTCAGTTACAGGATCGCATAAAATACAACCATACATACCACTATGACCTCTAGGCTCAAGCATAATCATTTTTCTTAAGTCATCATAATTTTCTAAAACATATTTTCTCTTTTCTAAAATAGTTTTTCCTGGTATTTTAGGAAAACCTGAAGTAACTATTCTTGTAGCTTCTCCCCCCGTATGTGTATCTATGCAATTTATAAGATTTTTAAATTTCATCATAATAATACTACCTCCATATCCCCTATATAGTTATTTTTTACTTAACTTCATAACCAACATTCTTTTCTAATGCTGTTTTATAAATTCTTTCAGCTACAATTAAGTCAAAAATCGCAATTCCAACTGATTTAAAGAATGAAGTTGAATTTTTAACTCTATCTTTTTCTTCATCTGAAGTATGTAAAATAAAGTCACTAAATCTTTTTATATTATTTTTATCAAGTATACCCTTATTCATTGGCTGTATCAGATCTCCAGATTCTTCTAAAGCAATATCAGCATCTATATAAACTGAATCCAATAGCGGATATAGTGCATCTGGGAATTCACGCATATTAGGTTTATAAGAGCCTATACCAATAAAATGTTTTCCTTTAAGTAATTCTGGATTTTCCGGTAATGTCGGAGATGTTGCTGTAGTTGTTGTAATAATAACATCTGATTTATTTAATAGGTCTTTAGAATCATTACAAATAATAATCTCAACATCCAATGATAACTGTTTTTGTAATCTTTCTACAAAACTTTCTATATTCTTTGAATATAGATCAAAAATATAAATCTTTTCAAAGTTTCTTACTTGACATGCATAAATTAATTGATAAAATCCTTGAGCTCCAGCCCCTATTAGTCCAACACTTTTTACATCTTCTGGCGTAGTATGTTTAATTCCTACACCACCAACAGCTCCTGTTCTTAGCGCAGTTAATGTTTTCCCATCCATCATACAAGTTGGCTTTCCTGTTTCATAATCATTTAAAAGCATAAGTCCATCTAAAGAAGGAATACCATTATTTACATTTTCAGGGAAAATAGTTAAAATTTTAGTCCCGAAACTCTCATCTACAAAGCAAGGCATATAAAGTAGTGTTTTATTTTTGTAATCAACATGAAAACGATCTGGCATATAGTAATTTTCATCATTATATACTTTATAAGCATACTCAATTGCATCTAAAATATCTTTATAAGAGACAATCTTTAAAATATCATCATTATTTATAACTAACATTTTATTACCTCCTCCTCTATGATTTAGTTTACTATTTACAATTTCTAAAGTACATTTAGTATATTTTTTTGATTGATAATAAAATTATTTTTATATTTGTAATATTATATTCATTGTTATGTATTGTCAACATGATTTTTAATGAAATCCCTAAAATAATTTCATTATAATGAATTTATTTTTATTAAAATGAATTGACTTGTAGTATTTCATCTATATACAATATAAATATAAGTAATTGTGAAATATTAAATAATATTGTTGAGGAGAGATTTTATGGATAATAAAACTATTCAATCAAAAAAGACTACCAATGATTATCAAAATAATTCTTTAGAAATACGTAAAGAGGTTAGTAAAGGAACATATTTGTGCCTTCTTTTTGTAGTTGGTCTTAGTACATATTTTGGGTCGGTCATGGGTGTCGGTACGATGTTTAGCGTTATTATGAAAACTGCTCATGATTTATTACTAAATACCGCTTTTTATATTATGGGCGTTGCAGTATTAGCTGGTGCCCTATCTTCTGTGTTTTCTGAGTTTGGTGTTACTGCTCTAATTAATAAGATAATATCTCCAATAATGAAGCCTATATTTGGATTACCTGGCGCTTCTGCTCTAGGAGCTATAACTTGTTATTTCTCAGATAACCCTGCAATTGTACCAATTTCTAAAGATCCGGCTTATGCAAAGTATTTCAAAAAATATCAATGGGCTACAATGGTCAATTTTGGTACTACTTTTGGTATGGGTATTATCATCTCTGGTGGTATTCTTGGAATAGAATCTGGTAAGTTTGCTTCTAGTGTTGTTATAGGTACTATCTGTGCTATTATTGGTGGAATAATAAGTAATAGAATATTAATGCGTTATACAAAGAAACTTTATGGTAAAGATGCTGAAGTTGATCAACAATATCTAGATGCTCAAATAGTAAATGTAGAACCTGGATACCGTACAATTAGAAGTGGCAGTCCATTTCAAAGAGGATTAAACGCAACTTTTGACGGTGCAAAATCTGGTGTAGATTTAGGATTAAGTATTATACCCGGAATATTAATTTTCTGTACACTTGTAATGATGTTAACAAATGGTCCTAGTATCGTTGATGGAAAAGAAGTTTATCTTGGTGTTGCTTATGAAGGTACTGGTCTTCTTACTCTGATTGGTGACAAAATTTCTTTCCTACTTACTCCATTATTTGGTTTCGCAAATTCAGCAGTTTTAGGGCTACCTTTAACAGCATTAGGTGCTTGTGGTGCATCTATAGCTGGTGCTAAATCTTTAGCTGAATCAGGCCTATTGAATTCTCACGATATGACCGTTTATTTTGCAATTGCATATTGCTGGGCTGGTTTCCTTTCTACTACAGCTAGTATGGCTGATAGCTTAAAAGTAAGAGAAGTTACTACAAAAGCAATGATTGCTCATTTAATTGGAGGTCTCTGCGCAGGTATAATTGCAAATTATATGCACACTCTTCTTTTCATGATGTTTTAATAAAAAAAGACTGATATAGTATAAAACACTACATCAGTCTTTTTTTATGTTTTTAGGGTAATTAATACTTAAAAATTTCACTGTTTTATTAGTTTTATTTAACCAGTTATGATTTTTATTAGAGGAATAGTATATTGAATCTCCAGGATATAAACAATACTCTTTATCATCTAAAACTAAATCTAAAACACCTTCCAAAATGTATAAGAATTCTTCACCTGCATGATTAAAAGTAGATATTTTTTCTTCTTGTTTATTTGGAAGTATCTCTATTAGCCTTGGTAAAAAGGATTTATTTTCAATATCAGTTGCTAAAACTTTATAAATATGATGGCTGTTTAGTATTTGAATGTTATTTTGTTCGTAGCTTCGAATTACAATTGAATCATTTTTAACTGATTTTTCAAAAAAGAAACTTAAATCTACACCGAAAATGGATGCTATATCCTCCAAAGAGTCAATTGCAATTGTAGTCATCCCTCTTTCAAATTGAGATAAAAACCCAGAAGAAAGATTTGTTTTCTCTCCTAACTCTTTTAGAGTTAATCCCTTTGCATTACGAAGTTGCTTAACCTTTTCTCCAATATTTTTTATTGTCAACACCTCTTTTTTTATTTTCTAATATATAATATCATAATAAAACACGATTTAATACACACTATATCCAAGAAATTATACTACTCTAGTATTATCTTAAAGATATAATATCATTGTAATCAAAAAGCATATTGCTAATTAGCAATATGCTTTTTTGAACTTATCTTAATATATTTTAAAGTATTATATTTTTTCTTTCTATAACACTTTCTCTTTCTACTATTCTATATGGTAATTCTATCTTTTTACTTTCTAATTGTTCTTTATTTATCATTTTTATTACCATTCTTATAGCAACTGCTCCGATATCGTATAACGGTTGATGAACTGTAGTTAATTTAGGTCTATACATTTTAGCTATTTTTACATCATTAAATCCAGCAACTGATATATCCTCAGGAACTCTATACCCTGCATCACATATAGCATTTATTGCACCGATTGCAGCTTCATCTCCTGTTACAAATGCAGCATGTGGTATTATTCCTTCATCTAACAATTCTTTCATACTCTTATAACCAGTTTCATAAGTTGTTCCACCGTATTTTATTAAACTTTGATCTAACTTTATTCCTTTTTCATTTAAAGCATCTTCGTAGCCTGATAATCTTTCCATTTCTAAGACAGTATCATCTTCACTTGTCATCACAAATGCTATTTTTTCGTGACCTTTATCAACAAGATACTTAGTCATATCATAAGTAGCTTCTTTATTGCTAGTACTAACTGTATGTATATCATAATTTCTAGCAGTCTTACTTATATATGTTGCTGGTATACCACAATTTTGAATATACTCTATATGATCTTGTTCTACTTTCCAAGATATCATAACTATACCTTCTACTTGTTTTGCTCTTAATAAGTTTATACTTTTTAATTCTTGTTCTTTATCAGAGTATGTATTTGCTAAAAGTATATCATAGTCATACATTTTTGCTACTTCTTCTATTCCATTTAGTATCTCATTTACGAAAGAGTCAGATACTTCTGGAACTATTACTCCGATTAATTGACTTTTTTTAGTTACCAGACTTCTTGCAAGTGGATTTGGAATATATCCAGTTTCTTTTATAACATCTAAAACTTTTTGTTTTACTTCATCCGTTACGGGCTTTGAATCATTTATAACTCTAGATACAGTAGATATAGAAACTCCTGCTTGTTTTGCAACATCTTTTATAGTTATATTAGTTTTCATTTCAAATCCCCTCCTTTTTTTATTTATTGATTTATTTAAAGTTATAATAAGTTTAATTAAAACTCTATTTTACCATAAAATTTCTATTATATAAATACATTAAAAAGATATTAATTATGTAAAACCTTTTCATAGTTTAATTATTAATTTACATCCATACTTTTATACATAAATATTAATATTATTATAACAAAAAGCGTTGGTATTTAATACCAACGCTTTTTTATTACTTAATATTAGCAGCATCCATCGTCAAATAACCCGCCACAAGAACAAGTTATTAATAATAATATTAAGAAAGGTATCCATGCCATGATGTCTATATCAGCCCAGCAATCTCCAAAAGCTAAGAATAAGAAGAATAATACTATTATCCACCAAGCACCTGCACCAAAACATCCATCTCCAAAGAATCTATCTAACATATAAAAGCCCTCCCATTAATAAAGAATTTATTGATAAATATGTTAAATAATATTTACCACTGGTTAGCAAATTATATATTTCACTAACCATTACCATAATATATAATATGAAATTAATTTGATTTTGTTACTAAAGCTCTAAATTATTAATCCCATATACCACAGCTACAAAGTATTAATAATAATATTAAGAAAGGTATCCAAGCCATTATGTCTATATCACACCATGTATCTCCAAAAGCTAAGAATAAGAAGAATAATATTATTATCCACCAAGCACCTGCACCAAAGAATCCATCATCACCAAAAAATCTATCTAACATTTTGCTACCTCCTGTTGATATTTAATTTTGAGCTTTCGCTCTTAAGATATAATATGCAACGTATATAATTTGTGATAGTGTTTTTTTGCTCTAAATTTAATTTTTAATATTCAGAAAAGTAAATCTAAAAAAAAACAAAAGAAGGTGCAATTTGCACCTTCTTTTGCTTTACTTAATTAGCATCCGCAGTCAAAACTATTGTCTAGGCATCCACAATCATCATCGCCTAAGCCGCAAGAACAAACTATTAGTAGTAATATTAAAAATGGAATCCAATCTGTTATACAGATTTCAGACCAGCACTCTTGGAAAACTAAGAATAGGAAGAATAATACTATTATCCACCATCCGCCTCCACCGAAACAATCAAATACTCTACTTAATTTATTACTCACACAAATCCCCTCCTAATATATAGATACTATAATTTATGTAAGTACTTAGCTGTTATTAGGTTATTTACCTTCTCCATACTATACTATGTAAGTTTTAAAAAAGTGTTATTATTTTTTATAAATTTCTAATAAAAATTTGATTTACTTTAATAAAAAAAAGAGGCTCTACCTGAGCCCCCCTTAAATGCTATTAACAACAGCATCCACCATCAAAATCAAAATTAGTTAAAAGTAGTATTAATAATACTATCCATATTAGAGCCATATCGTCGCAGAACAACCATTCTATAAGGTCATCTCCTAATAGAAGTATTGCTCCTAGTATTAGTAGTACTATTATTCCTAGTCCACCTCCACCAAATATACCTCCACCAAAGAAACGTTGTAAGCTTTGCTCATTTGACATTTTAATGCCCCCTTTTTTATTTATAGGCAATTATCATTTCTACCTACTTAATAAATATTATGTATTTGTGGCTTAAATTGTTACTTTTTATTGTTTTTTAGTTATATTTTTTTGCTTGTACTATTTTTACACAAAAAAAGAAATCACTAGGATTTCTTTTAAACTAAATATTAACAACAATTATCATCAAAATTAAATAATAAAAGTATAATTAATATAATC
>NZ_HG529375.1 GCF_000499525.1 Faecalimicrobium dakarense
TATGCTGTCATCTTCTAAAACGCCATCTAATATATCTGTGCATAGTACAATAAATATTAATACTATAATTACTAGCATTCCATTGCCAAAAAGGCCATCATCGCCTCCAAAAAAACGGGATAGCGCATCTTCTAATTTTGCCATGACCTTCCCCCCTTAATTTCAAAGCTTCCTTGTTTTAAGTATATGTCATAGCTGATAAATAAGTTACCTCTTTAAAACTCTTATTAGCCAATTTGTCTAATTCTTCATCACACAAGCTATTGTATTTATCTACATCTTCTAAGTGTTTTTCCTTATTCTTATTTTCTGATATACTTTGTATTAAACTATCTATTGATTTTATTTTATACTCTTTGTAGTCATTTATTAAAAATGTTGTTTTAGAGTTTGTAATACCATTTTTTATAGATACCAGCCTTGATATGTACTCATCCTTCTTTTCTTTAACATGTTCTTCTTTTTCCAATATATCCTCTAATATAATATTGGTTTCAAATACATAATCCTTTATCTTTTGCATATCTAATGTCACTGAATTATAATATAAGTTTGTTAATATTATTAAAAATACTCCGATTGATGATACTACCAATCCTATATATTTCATAACAATTCCTCCTATGTGTAAATTTATATTATAATTTATATTCTTTTCCTAAAAATTTATTACTTTTTTTATAATTGTATATTGAATTTTTTTACATATTATATTAAACTACAATTAAAATTAATCAACTCTTTTAGGAGGTTTACAATGTTTGAAAAAATAAAAGAAATAATAGCAGAACAACTAGGGATAGATAATGTAGACAAAATAACTCCACAAACATCTTTAATAGATGACTTAGAAGCAGATTCTTTAGATGCTGTAGAAGTTATAATGGCACTTGAAGATGAGTTTGGAATAGAAATTCCAGATGAAGAAGCAGAACACTTCAAGACTATAGGAGATATAGCTAAGTTTATAGAAGATAATAAATAATAAAACCGAGCATTTAAGCTCGGTTTTATTTTATATATATTTAATTTTAGCAACAACAATCATTATTATTGTTATTAAACATAAACACTAAGAACACTATAAGTATAATCCAAATAAATGAATTATTTTGTTCAAAGAAACATCCTATATCTCCATTTCCCATAAACAATAAAATTATAGCTCCTATTATTAAAAATAAAATAAGTGGGTTATCATCTATACAATCAAATCCTCTAAAAAGCCCTGTTATTTGATCCATTTATACGCCTCCTTAACTTGATATGTAACAATTTAATAGTTTTCTTATTTATAAATATGATTGTATATTTATCTTTGTGCATGTACAAAAAAATAGTATGAAAATATTAACTATCTTCATACTATCTATACTTATTTTTCTTCGTAGAATTTTATATTTTTAAGTACTATATCTATTGTTCCATCTGGATTTTGTCTTACACTATATTTCATTGGATCCTCAAAATCAGCTAAGTTACCTTTTAAATCAAATCCATTATCTGTTTTTATACTTCTCTTTTTAAGCTTCTTTTCTACCCATTTTTTATCTATATTAAAGCCTTCTTCTAAGCCTTTATCTTCCATATGTTCTTTAAAACTTTCTTTAAGATTTTCATCTTTTATTGAGTTTTCTACAAAATCATGAATATCTATTTCATGCTTTTCTTTTAATGTATAGTTTAGTATACTTCTAACATCTTCCGCTTGTTTTATATCATCACTTAGTGCATTTGTAATCCAGTTTTCTGCTGAATTTTTAAATACTTTAGTCTTATATTTATCATCTTCTATTTTCTCAGCATTTAAAAATTCTGTTATAAACTTAGATTCACTTTCTTCTTTTTCAGCATCTTTATCTAAAAGTCTTAAATGGAATTCGTCATTTATACCGCTTGTTCCAATTATTGCGCATTGCTTTTGTCTCCCAGTTTCTGGTATACCTACTTCATTTGCAACCATTTGTATATTAAATTTATCATCTATAAATTCTATTGAGTGAGTATAAAGTTTCTTGTAGTCTAACTTTAATATAGCCACATACTTTTCATCTTTTACAGTATATAAACATATTGCTAAGTCACAAGATTCGATTTCTGCATTAATTTTCATAATATCAAATAAATATGCTGCTATTTCCTTAGAGTTTTCTAAAAATGTGCTCTCATCATATATAATTTGTTCGCAACAATTTTTTATTGTATTATCATTATAATTTTTAAATACACCTTTTCTTAAATCATCATCTTTAGTAACTCTTTTTATAACCTTTTGGAAAAACTTATCTACTTCTTGATTAACCTTACCTTCAAAATCATTTAATATTGGCACATCACTATTTTTATCTAGTACATGCACTATAAACTTATGTATTATCATAATCTATACACCTCTATCTTAATTTTTCTATTAATTCTTTTATATCATTTGGTAAATTAGCTTTAAAGCTTAATTTTTCTTTAGTTCTTGGCTGCTCAAACTCTAAGCTATATGCATGTAGAGCTTGTCTATTAATAAGATTTTCATCAACATGACCATAAAGTTCATCACCTATTATTCCATGGCCAATAGATTCCATATGAACTCTTATTTGATGAGTTCTTCCAGTTTCAAGCTTTACCTCTAGTACAGTAGCATCATTTAATCTTTCAAGTACTTTATAGTGAGTTACTGAAATCTGTCCTCTTTCATCTATAACTCTTTTTATACTATCTTCAGTTTGTCTATATATTGGCTTATTAATAGTTCCTTCATTATCTAAAACTAATCCTTTTACAACAGTTATATAAGTTTTTTCAACCTTATCTTCACTCATATCTTGAGATAATGTATGATGTGCATATGCATTTTTTGCAACTATTACAAGACCTGATGTATTCATATCTAGTCTATTTACAAACCTTATTTTTACTTTTTCATTGTTTTTTATAATATAGTCTGTTACAGCATTTGCAATAGTTTTATCATAATGACTTTTAGTTGGATGAACTACCATAAATGGCGGTTTATTTACCATTATTAAATCAAAATCATCATATAATACTTCTAAATTTAAATCTTGTGGTTCAAAGTTAGCCATATCTTCTTCTATTTTTACTTCTATTAAGTCACCCTTTTTTATCTTAGCACTTGGCTTTTTAAATTCACCATTTACTAATACACTTTGCTCTCTTTTCATTTTAGATAAAGATCTTACTGAGAAATTTAATTTATCTAGCAATACTTCTTTTAAAGTTAAATCTTCATCATTTGTATATGATATAAGGTTATATTTTTGACCTTCTTTTTTAAACAAATCTACACCTACTTCCTTTTTGCTAATAACATTATATATTTTACACTATTTTTTTAATATATAGATTATTTTTTTAATTTATTTCCATAATCTTTTATTCATTATAACATACCAAAAATTGTTATTTTAAAGTGTGTCTATAGGTGTATCCATAAACCTTAAAAGTGTATCCTTGCCCCCTCTAAAGTGTGTCCTTAAAGGCTCAATATGTATCCTTAATAATCAGTCTTTATTTTTGATAATTTTAAAATATTAAATTTTTACTTAAGATTTTATTAAAAAAGTGTATCCATGTGTCTATAAAAACATTAGTATAGACACACCTATGGATACGGCTTAAATTAAGTTGTACCAAGGGTTTATGTTAAAATGTATCCACTGTGTCCATAAAATTGTATATAACCTATAAAAATTAAAATTTATATATAAATAATATATAAATAATTAATATAGGTATAAAGGGAAAAATATGGATACAGAAACAGTTATTTTTATAAAAAATAGACTATCAACTGATAGGCTATTTTTTATTATGTGCCTCAAAATTAAAAGAATGACTACTATTATCTTGTTGTAAACTTATATATCCAGTTTCTAAAAATGGTAAATCAACTGTGTATCTTCCGTCAATATTTATACTTACAGAATATAAGTCAAAATAATTTTTGTCTAAATTTAATCCTTTTGGAAATAAGAACTCTATATACCTACTTGAAATTTCATTAATATATCCCTTTATTTATATAGAATAATTTAACTTATAGTTTTATAAAATTATGTTATAATACAAAGTATGAAGGGGTGGAAAAATGAAAAGAATTATTACTATAAGTTCAAATGGACTTTTAAAATCTTTAGAGACTAAGGAGCTATTATCTAAAAAACTTATAAACGCAGGTTTTGAAGTAAGAGATGATTTCCATCCAGATACAGAACTAGTTATATCAATTGGCGGTGATGGGTCTTTCTTAAAAACTATTCATGATTTTGAATTTCCTGAAGTACCCGTTGTTGGAATAAATACAGGACATCTTGGTTTTTTCCCGGATATTTCTCCTGATAATATAGACGATTTTATTGAAGCTTACTTAAAAAAAGATTATCTTATTCAAGATATATCTCTTATACAAGCTAATATATGCACTAATAAACACTGCTTAGATATATTTGCTATAAATGAAGTTGTGGTAAAAGGTGATAAATCTAGAACTACTCATCTTAATTTAAAAGTAAATGATACGCATATACAAAATTTCAGCGGTGATGGAATGATTATATCAACTCCTACAGGGTCTACAGCATATAATTATGCTGCTGGAGGAAGTATTGTAGATTCAAGTTTAAACCTTATGCAACTTACACCACTTTACCCTATAAATACAAATGCTTATAGGTGTTTTACATCGAGCATAATTTTTTCTAGTGAATCTATAATAAATATTATTCCTGAATATAGGTTTGAAGATTCTATATTAATAGTTATTGATGGTGTTGAGCATAAATATAGTCAAATATCTGATATAAAGATTTTTGTATCCGATATAAAAATAAAATTACTTAGAATGTCAAATTATGAATTCTGGAGTAGAGTCTCTGAAAAATTTTTGTAGCACATAATTAGGAGGATTTTAATATGAAAATAGGAGTAATGAGTGATACTCATGGAAGTTTACTTTATTTTGAAAAAGCTTTAGATGCTTTAAATGATTGTGATTTTATACTACATGGTGGAGATGTATTATACCATGGACCGAGAAATCCTCTACCAGATGGATATAATCCAAAAGAATTGGCCTTAAGATTAAATGAAGTAGAAAATATACTTATAGCTAAAGGAAATTGTGATTCTGATGTAGACCAAATGGTTATAGACCACCCTATCCAAACGCCTTATGTTGTAAGTCAATTTGGAAAGCTTAGAATTTTAATAACTCATGGATATGTAGAGTCTAAAGAAGATATGATAAAAAAGGCAAAATCTATGAATGCAAATGTTCTTATATCTGGACATACTCATGTAAAGGAATTATATTTAGATGATAATTTAGTAGTTTTAAATCCTGGTTCTACATCTATACCTAAAGACGGAAGTCATTCAGTTGCAACTATTGAAGTAATGGGTGAAGACCATCATGAATTAGATTTAGATATAAATTTAATAGATATAAATAGCGGTGAAATTATAGAGTTAGATAATGAATAATTAAAATAGGTATTGGATTAATCCAATACCTATTTTTTGCATTTAAATAATATATAATCTATCCTCTTTGTGCATACTTTTCAGATATCTTAACTATAAGTTGTGCACATTTATCCATTGAATCTACTGGTATACATTCATTTTTACTGTGGAAATTTAATCCTCCAGTGAATATATTTGGACATGGTAGACCCATAAATGATAATCTAGCTCCATCTGTACCACCTCTTATTGGTAATATAAGTGGCTCTATACCTACTTCAGTCATAGCATCTTTTGCTATATCAACTATAAACTTAACAGGCTCTACTTTTTCTTTCATATTAAAGTATTGATCTTTTAAATCTAGAGTTATTCTTCCATCATACTTCTCATTTAGCTTATTTATACTTTCAGTCATATAAGCTTTTCTTTCTTCAAATTTTTGCTTATCATGATCTCTTATTATATAAATCATACTTGCATTTTCAACATTACCATTTAAATCATTTAAGTGATAGAATCCTTCATATCCTTCTGTTGTTTCTGGTCTTTCATTTTTAGGGAATATTTCAGATATTTCAGCTGCTATATGCAGTGCATTAACCATTTTATTTTTAGATGCACCTGGGTGAACGTTTCTTCCTTGTATAGTTATAGTAGCTCCTGCTGCATTAAAGTTTTCATATTGAAGCTCTCCTATTATACCACCATCTATAGTATAAGCATATTTAGCCCCAAATTTTTCAACGTTAAATAAATTAGCACCTCTACCTATTTCCTCATCTGGAGTAAATCCTATTTTTATATCACCATGTTTTATCTGAGGATTATTTATTAAGTACTCTATAGCTGTAACTATCTCTGCTACACCAGCTTTATCATCAGCACCAAGTAATGTAGTACCATCAGTGACTATTAAATCTTGACCTTTAAATTTAGCAAGCTCTGGATAATCTTCAACTTTTGTAACTATATTTAGTTCTGAATTTAATACTATATCTTTTCCATCATAGTTTTCAACTATTCTTGGTTTAACATCTTTACCTGTAACATCTGGTGCTGTATCTAAATGAGATATAAATCCTATTGTTTCTACACCTTCTATATTTCCTTTTAAAGTTGCCATTACATAACTATTCTCATCTACGTTGGCATCTGTAAGTCCTAATGTTTTTAATTCTTCAACTAAATAGTTAGCAAATACTCTTTGCCCTTCTGTTGATGGACAATTTGAATTTTTAGGGTCTGCAGTCGTATCAAATGTAACATATTTTAAAAATCTTTCTACTACTTTTTCTCTCATATTCTAATCCCTCTCTCTTTAGTTTCTGTTGATTTATAATCAATATATAATTAAGTATTACCATTATTTTACCATTTGATGTTTGTATTTTTCTACATTTTTCATTATTTTGTTTTAAATTATAATAATTTTCGTTTATAATATTTTTTATTTATATAAAAAAACACCGCTATAAGCAGTGTTTTTATGTGAAAATTCTTATTTTCTTTATTCTATTTTTATCCAATGATTCTATACAAAATCTTATGTTATCAAATTCAATAACTTCATTTTCCTCTGGCCATCTTCTTAAGTGGCCTATTATAAATCCACCTATAGAATCAAACTCTTCTGATTCTAACTTAACTCCTATAAGTTCATTTATATCTGTTATTTTTGTACTTCCTTCAACAACATATTCATCCTCTTTTATTACTATTATATCATCCTCTTCTTCATCATACTCATCTTCTATATCACCAACTATTACTTCTACTAAATCTTCTATAGTTATTAATCCTGATGTACCACCGTACTCATCTACAACTATAGCCATTTGACTTTTTTCTATTTTCATCTCTTCAAGTAATTGAGTTATCTTTTTAAATTCATATGTGAAGAATGGCTCTCTTATATAATTATTAACATTAAAGTTTTTTATTTCTTCATCTTTTAAAAATATTACATCTTTTATATTAAGTATACCTATAATATCATCTATTGAATCCTCATAAACAGGAAGCCTACTTAGCTTTTCATGTTTAAACATCTCTATTATTTCTTCATAACTATCTTCTGAATTTATAGCTATCATATCTAATCTTTGAACCATAGCCTCCTTGGCTTGCATATCACCAAATTGGAATACATTATTAATAATTTGTCTTTCTTCTATTTCTAGTACTCCTTCTTCATGACTTACATTTACCATAGTCTTTAATTCTTCTTCAGTTATATATGGTTGCGAACCCTTAGATTTTATGCCAAATATCTTAAATATTACATTTGTAATTAGATTAAATATCCATACTATAGGTGAAGCTATAAATATAATAGCTTTTATTGGCTTAGATACAAAAAGAGCTACTTTTTCTGAATTATTTGCTGCTATTGTCTTTGGAGTTATCTCTCCAAATATTAGTACTAATACCGTCATAACAGCCGTTGCAAGAGGAACCGCACCTGGTTTATCTCCTAATATAGACATAAACAAAGATGTTGATATTGATGTTGCTGCTATATTTGCAATGTTATTACCTACTAATATAGAGCTTAATAGTTTATTAGGTTCCTCTATTAAAGAACTAACTAATTTAGCTCCTTTTACTCCTTCATCCTTCATTCCTCTAATTCTTATCTTACTTAAAGACATTAAAGCCGTTTCAGATGCTGAAAAGAACCCCGAACCTATAAGTAATATTACTAAAATTCCTATTTGAATCAAAATACCGGTCAAATCCAACCTTTACCACACTCCTAGTTTTAATTTTTAATGTTAGTATATTATATCATATATGAGCTTTATTGGGAAATAATACATATTAGTAATTACTTTAAATACAAGTTTATTATGCCCTTATAATAATAATAAATATTTACTTATATTCTAATAAAATATATATGCTTATTTTTAATTATTTACATCTATAAAATTAATTTATTTCCATATACTATTATTACTACATAAAGGAGGTATTATTATGAAAGATTTACTTGAAAAAGGTGCCGTATTACAAAGAGATAAAGAAACTTATGCAATAGCACCTCATATTCCTGCTGGATTAATATCATCCGATCAACTTAGAAAATTAGCTGATATCGCAGATAAGTACAATGTTAATGCAATTAAAATAACTGCTGCTCAACGTATTGCTTTAGTAGGATTAAAAGAAGAAGATATTGATAATGCGTGGGAAGATTTAGGAATGAAACCTGGTGCTGCTATAGGGCTATGTGTTAGAAGTATTAAAACATGTCCTGGAACAACATTTTGTAAAAGAGGGTTTAGAGATTCTGTATCTGTAGGACTTAAACTTGATGATAGATATCACGGAATGAATCTTCCTAATAAATTAAAGATTGGAGTAAGTGGTTGCCCTAATAGCTGTTCAGATAATCATACTCGTGATATAGGATTAATGGGTATGCCTAAAGGATGGGCAGTTTTTGTTGGAGGTAAAGGTGGTAATGTTCCAAGACTAGGTGATAAATTAGCTATTAATATACCTGATGATAAGGTATTAGGTGTAGTTGATGAAATTGTACAAATATACTCAAAGAATGCAACTGGCAAAGAACGACTAGGTTCTTACATAGATAGAATAGGATTTGATGAATTTAAATCTATGGTTAATTTAGACAATATATTACAATAAATAATAAAAAAAATATTTTTTATTATTTTGTGTCATTTTTTGTATTTACGACATATGTTATATTAAGAGAAGCTTAAAAAAGAGTTTCTCTTACAAAACCAAATAACATGAATATCAAAACTCCTGTTAGTATTATAATCAATGATCGGATATAAAAAATTTC
>NZ_HG529376.1 GCF_000499525.1 Faecalimicrobium dakarense
AATAGGTGGCTCTTTTTTTATATTTATTTGGTCCTATATGTATATAAAGTTATTTTTTGGTAATAATTATAATTGAGAGCGGAAAATATATATATCTCTCCCCCTAATAAGTATATATAAAATAAAGGCGTCTACAAATTCCCCCTTGTAGACGCCACTTTTTTTGTATTAATATTTTCTACTTATAAGTTTTTCTGTAACTTCTATAAGTATTTGTTTATATTCATTGTCTGGTAATTTATTTATATCTCTAAATGCTTTTTTAGAATACTTTTCTGCCATTTTTATTGATTCTTCTATACCACCATTATCTCTAACTAACTTTATTATGCCTTTTATTTCTTCTTCATTGTATCTATCTTTATCTAAAGCTTCTTTAATTTCCTTATGATTATTTTTCATAGCTAAAATTAACGGAAGTGTATATATACCATCTTCTAAATCTTTTCCTGATTTTTTTCCTATTTCTTCATCTGTTGCAGTATAGTCTAATATATCATCTAGTATTTGAAATGCCATACCTATATTGTGACCTATATTCCAAAATAATCTACAAGTTTTTTTATCACATAAACTTTCTGCAGCTCCTATATACAAACTTAGAGAAAATAGCTCTGCTGTTTTTCCTGATATTCTTTTTAGGTAATCTTTAACTGATACATCTTTATCATATCTTGAATTTAGTTGTTCTATTTCTCCCATACATATACGAGACATAACTTTTGTATCCACATCAATTCCTCTTTCTATTGATGATGTAGTAGCTAATATCCTAAAACATAAGCAAAAAAGATAATCACCTATATAAACTGCATAGTTTTTACCATATCTTGATTGTATAGTTTCTTTTCCTCTTCTAAATTCTGCTTCATCTATAATATCATCATGTACTAATGTTGCCATATGAAACATTTCTATTACTGAAGCAAATGCATGAGCTCTTTCTTCATTATATTCTCCAAATTTTGAAGCAATTATTGTAAATGCAGGTCTTAGCATTTTTCCGCCTGACTCTAATAGCTCTAGTATACTATTTTCTATAATCTTGTCCTTACACTTTGCATTTTGTGCAATTTGCTTTTTAACTTTTTCAATTTCTTTATCAATTATGGGATAATCTATCCAAAATTTACTCATACTCATCCCTCACTTTGTTGTCCTAATAATTTTTATTTAAAAAGCAGGAATTTCTCCCTGCTTTTTATTTTTATGTCTTTAATAACTATTTTGCTAAAGAATTAGATTTTCTATGTTCTCCGTGTACTTCATAGATTGGTCTTCTCTTACCCATCCAGAAGTTACCTACCAGATTGCTAATCCAAGGCATTACATAATAATCTAATCCAAATGTTCTACCTGCTCCACACATTAATGCTATACTTCCAAATGTGTACCATAAAATTTCCCATCCTGCCATAGCTGATAATATAAAGTTAACTGTCATAAATGCTGATGCTGCTGATGCTAAGAATGTAAATAGTCCTGCTATTAAACATAATCCCATACCTATTTCAGCTATTACTACCATTGTTTGGAATAATACTGCAACTTCTGGAGTTGGCATAAATATTTTCATTATTGCTTCATAAAACTTTGGTACATGTTCTAAAATTGGTTGTGGCATATTTGTCGCTCCATCAACTGCTTGTGATGCTCCAGATACTGCGTCATGTAACCATTCAAATGGCATATTAACATTCCCTGCTCTTACCCAACTATCTGATCCAATTGATACATTATTTACTAACGCATGAATATATCCACCAATGCTTCCAGCCTCTCCTGCTTTTGCAAACATAGTGTCCCATGTTCCTTCACCAATTAACTTCTTAATACCTTCCATTAACCATAATGCACCTATATAAACTCTTAAAGGTACTAACCATAATCTATTTCCTTTAGATGATAAATGGCCTCTCATTATACATCTTCTTTCCTTCATTGCAAAGAATTCATGTTGAAGATAGTTATATACTGCGTGTACATTGTTTACTCCAAATAAGTATACCATATTTATAAGATGTTTCATTACCATTGCAAAGAAACCAGATAACTTCATTCCCATTAAATCTGCTACTGCATATCTTCCACCAATAGAAACCATAAATCCGTGATAATTAGATTTAAATTCTACTTTTTCTTTATTTTCTATAGAAGCTATTATATTTTTAGCCGCTGTTACTGCTGTTTGTTCTGCAGCTTCAACTATTTGAGGATTTCCCTTTCCTGGTTCTTCTTCTATATATGCAACGTCTCCAACAACATATATATTTTCTTTACCTTGTGATTGCATGTATTTATTAGCAGTGTATCTACCAGCTCTACTCTTTTCAACATTCATATCACTTAAATCTTGGTTTGCCTGTACTCCACAAGTCCATATTAAAGTTTCAGTTGGAATAACTGTTCCATCTTTTAACTTTATAGATTCCTCTGTTACTTGTACTATTGGAGAATCTTTTAGTATTTCTACTCCATGTTTAACCATATATTTTTCAGCTTTATCAGCTTGTTTTCTATCTAACATGTTTAATATAGTTGACATAGCTTCAACTACTAATAATCTTATTTCACTTTCATCTACTCTATATTCTCTAGCTAATGTAGTTTTCCACTCAAGTAGTTCTCCTGCCATCTCTATTCCAGTAAATCCTGAACCTGCCACTACAAAAGTAAGCATCTTCTTTCTTTTCTCTGCATCTCTTTCATAAGAAGCCTCTTTAACTCTGTCTTTTATATGAGCTTTTATTTTAAGAGCATCTTCTAATGACCATAGAGTAAATCCATTTTCTTTTACTCCTTCAACACCAAAGAATGCTGGCTCACTTCCTACACCTATAATTAGATAGTCATAGTTATACTCACCTTGCTTTGTTTTAACTACATTTTTATTACTATCTACATTTTCTATATAATCAACTACAACATTGACCTTAGTTCTATTGAATATTCTGTAAAGATCAACTTTTACTGATTCTTCAGGAACTCTACCTCCTGCAACTTCGTGTAATTCAGTCATTAATGTATGATAAGGGTTCTTATCTATTAATGTAATCTCTACCTCATTATTTTTTTTATACTTTTTTGCTAATTTCTTAGCAGCATGGACACCTGCATATCCTGCACCTAAAATAACAATTTTAGTCGACATACTATTCCCCCTAGTTATATTTTTTATATTAGATTGATTATGATACTAATTATATATGATATACCTAGTACCATAAAGTTCTTCACAGCTGTAATAAATGTTTGTGATTTAATTTGATTCTTTTCAAATATTTTAATATTTTTTTGTATCACATATAAACTTAAAACTGCTAACAATGTCGAATTTGGTAATATTTTAACTATTACTGACAGTAAAATAACTATATATCCAAAATAATATATGTACTTATATAATTTAATAGCTCTATCTTTTGTTATGTAGTATGGTAATGTAAATCTACTAACTTTAATATCTTCTTCTAAATCACATATATTATTTGCAAGCATTATATTGGCAATTCCGCATATTAAAGGTGTTGAAACCATTAATATAACTATACCCTCTATCAAATTAAACTTACCTAATATCATGCTTCCTTCTATGTATATTCCAAAAAATTCTTTATCATGTATACTTGCATATATAGTTATAAATGGTATAAAAAGTCCCATAAATATACCAGAAAATACTTCTCCTAATGGCATTCTAGATATTGGTATTGGCCCAAATGTATAAAATATTCCTATGAAAAAACAAATCACACCTATACATAGTATTAATATATTCGTTTTAAATGCAAGTATTATACCAAATAAAGTAGCCATAATTAATAATATAGCTATAGTGCATAATCCTATTTTTTGTGAAATTCCATGTACATGCATTGGATTTCTGCCTTGATAGTTTTCACCTTGATGGTCTATTTCATTTTTATAATCACAATAGTTATTAATAGCAGTTGTAGCCATATCAAACGTTATCATCGAGACAAACATTATTGTTAAATTAACAACATTTATTTCGCCATATCTATACATGCTATATACAATCCCCATAATAAATGGAATCACACTAGCTACTTTTGTTGGAAGTTCAACAAAATTTATATAGCCCTTTAAGTTCATCTTGTTCTCCTTTATATTACTAACTTTATATCTTCTTTATTTAAAATATGTTCTAACTCTTTTTTTAATATTTTAATTTTTTCTTTATATCGTTTCCTATATCTTTTTTATAAGTTATAAATAAATCATAATTACCTTCTGCTACATTTTCACATAAATTTATAAGCTTTCCTAATTTTAATTCTTCCTCTACTGCAATTTTTGGAACAATTGCTGATGTATTAGGATTTTTTAAATATTCTTTTATAGTATCTAAGGAATCCGTTTTCAAGCAAAAATTTATATTATTTAATTCTTTAATTTTAGTAGTATTAGCACTTGAGTTATCATCAAGTAAAGCTATCGCTTTTTTATCTACTTTCTCACATTCAACATACTTTTTGCTAACTAAAATTAGTTTACTACTTCCTATATGAGTTGATATAAGGTCTGTATCATTTATCTTATTGCATCCAATTACTATATCTGCTTTATTATGTAAAAGCATTGATTTTTCATTAGATTGTAAATATCTATTTATGTTTATATTAAATCCATTAAATATCTTACTTATATCTCTAGCTATAGTAGATACAAAGAAATTTGCATATACACTAGATATATTTATTTTTATTTCTTTTCTTTCGTAACTTTCTGAGTTTATTTCTTCAAGTAAATTATTATGTATATTAATTATTTCTTTAGAATATTTGTATAATATCTCTCCCTTATTAGTTAGCTCTACGCCTCTATTACTTCTTTCAAAAAGCTTCACTCCAAGATCTTTTTCTAGCTTAAAAAGCTGATGACTTAAAGCGGGCTGTGATATATGTAAATCTTTTGAAACCTTTGATATACTTTTTAACTCTGCAACTTCATAAAAATATCTTAAACTACTTATTCGCATATCATTATCCACCCCCTAAAATCTAATTAGAAAGCTTAAAGCTATCATTAGTTATCTTAAAGTTTCCTTTTAATCCTTCTGTTATATATACTTTATTATCATTCATAATAAATATTGCATCTACTGTTTCTAAGCTCTCTACAAACTTTAATCCTTCATCTAAACCTTTTGTAAATATTAATGTTGACAAAGCATCTCCATCTACTGATTTATCTGAAACTATTGTTACTCCAGCGATGTCTGTTTTATAAGGATATCCAGTTTTAGGATTTAAGATATGGTGATATTTAACTCCATCTTTTTCAATAAATCTTTCATATACTCCTGTTGTAACAACTGATTTATTTGCAATTTCAATTGTACCAACAACATCTCCTCTGTCTTTGAATGGATTTTGAATTCCTATTTTCCATTTATGATCTTTATCTTTTGACCCCATAGCATATATATTTCCACCTAAATCAATAATTGCTCTTTCTACTTTGTTTTCTTTAAGCAGTTTAGCAATATCATCAGCTATATATCCTTTAGCTATACTGCCAAGGTCAATCATCATACCTCTTTCTGTTAAAAAAACTTCATTCGTAGAATCATCCATTTTGACTTTTGTGTAGTCAATATTTTTTATTACTTCTTTTATATCATCTTCACTTGGAACATTTGCTTCTGGGAGACCTATACTCCAAAGTTTTACTAAAGGACCTATAGAAACATCATATCCTCCACTGGAAATCTTTGAATATTCTATTGCTTTTTTGATAAGATCGTAACTAAAATCACTAAGCTTAACACCTTTTATTCCAGCATTTTCATTTAATAGATCTACTTCAGTTCCTTCTTTATTTATACTAAGTAAATCCTCTACTTCAGATACACGTTTAAATACATCATCTAGTAGCTTTTCACTTGCATGATCATAAAGAGTTACCTTTACTGCAGTACCCATAAATAATTCAGTTCTACTAAGTTGCTTATTAGAGTCTTCTTTTGAACAACTTACTAAACCCATGGCTAAAATAATTGTTGTTATTATAACAATTACTTTTTTCCCCATAATTTCTATTCTCCTTTTGCTTAAACTACAATTAGATATAAATTATTAGTTTCTTATAGTAAATAATATCTATTCTCATTATATTTTATCTATTTTTAACTAATAATTCAATATTTTGTATAATTTTAATTAAGATTATTATAGTTATTTTAAATTTTTATAATTAAATTTAAAAATAGAAAGGTTTATCTTTTTTTATTTATGGATTTTTTAATATTTAGAGTATGAAATTGTTATATAAAAAAACTGTTAGTATAGGTTAACCTATACTAACAGTTTCGTTAATTATTTAACTTCAACTACTTCTTTTTCAGTCTTTCCTTCATTTGCATTTTTTAAAGCTGCTCCAAATAATGTTTTAGCTTTTGCAGATGAATGAGTTGCACCAGTTACCCCATCTATTTCAGCAGATTGAGCATCTACTATTTGTTTTTCTATTGCTGGTTCATATTCTGATGGATTAGTTCCAGACTTTTCTTTCATCATTTTATTGTATCCTTCGTTTGCTCTCTTATCTCCATCATCAGTGAATTCATTATATTTAGCTTCTGTTATTTTTCCACTTTCAACTTTTACACTTACTCTTGCTTTTCCACCATTTTCATCAGCATCTTTAGTTTCAGCTTCATAAACTCCATCTTTCATTCCTGCTGCTTCTTCTGTTTTTGGTGTATCTGCCTTTGCTTCTTCTTTAGGCGTTGATGAGCACCCTACAAGCGATAATGTTAATAAACTTGCGCATAATCCTACTAAGATTTTTCTTTTCATGATATTCCCTCCACATTTACATTATTTTTATGTAATTACCTCTAACTGGATTATACAACGTTTTACAACATATATATTAATAGTTTTTTTTAATACAGTATAAATTATTTGTATCACTATTTTATTTTCCTATTTCTTAAAATTCAGTATAATGGGTTATATACTGAACTTTAAGGAGAAACATTTTATGAAAACTTTAAAAAAGCTTGATGTTGTTATTATAGTTTTTCTGTTAATTTTATCATTTACTCCACATTTAATATTTTCAAAGTCATTATCTAAAGAGTACGCATCAACTTATGCTAATATTAAATTATCAGGAAAAGTTTATGATACAATTGATTTATCATCATTCAAAGGAGAAAAAACACTAGATATAAAAACTTCTCACGGTATTAATAAAATACTTATAAAAGATGGTGTTATTCAGATAGTAGATGCTGATTGTGATGATAAATTATGTGTAAGACAGGGATCCATCTCTAAAGTGGGAGAAACTCTTGTATGCTTACCTCATGAATTAATAATAGAAATTAAAGGAGATGAAAGTGGAAGTTTAGATGATATGATACTTTCACATTAAATATTATGAAACTAAATAAAACTTCTAAAATGGTATATATGTCTCTATTAGTATCTATGGCTTTGATATTGTCTTTAATCGAGCGTATGATACCTACCCCATTTGTAGCTCCAGGTGCAAAACTTGGGTTAGCTAACCTTATAATAATAATATCTGTTTATACTTTAGATAACTATAAGGAATCTTTTCTTGTATTATTTTTAAGAATTTTCCTAGCTACACTTTTAGGTGGTAGCGTTTCTTCACTATTGTATAGTGTTACTGGTGGAATTTTAAGTTTTATCATTACAGTTATAGTTAAAGAACTTGGAGGTAAGCATGTTTCTGTAATTGGCGTTAGTGCTTCTGCTGCTGTATTTCATAATGTAGGCCAATTACTAGCAGCATCACTTATACTAAATAATTCTAGTATATTTTTATATCTTCCACTTTTATCTATCACTGGTATAATAACAGGTATATTTATAGGATTATCTGCAAATTATATTTTAAATCATCTTAAAACTTTGCCATATTTTAAGTATGCTAAAGTAAAATAATGCAAAGTATTAAAATATAATTTTATTAAATATTAAAATTCTATTAGTAAACTACATAAAAAAGCTGTTAAATTAGAATTCTAATTTTACAGCTTTTTATTTTTTATATTTTTATTTTAAACTATATTTTAATTAAATACATCACAAATTAATTTTTTACCATCATAAAGTTTTGTAATTTCATTTTCTCTATACATCCACTCTTGGCATAAATTAAAATCATCAATACTAAACACTTCTTGTTTTTCAAATTCAAAGTTTTTCATTCTATTTGCCATATCTAAACTGTATCCAGCACAATTAATACATATATTTACCTTTTCATCTTTAGATAATGAGTTAAATAATTCTTGTGCCTCTTCTAAAGCCTTATGGAAATTAAATACCGTTTTCTTATTATTGTTATAAAATTCTTCATCAAAGGCCCACATAACTAAATTTTTATCACTATTTCTACTGCTCCAAATTATATCTCCACCACTTTCAATTACATCACTTACAAAAGGCTCTATTGCCACTAACGCATCAATTTCTTCATTTTCAAGCGCTTTAAGTCTCTCATATGAATTATTAATCCAAACAATTTTTGCATTTTCAAGTAAGTCCTTTAAGTCATTTTCTAAATATAAACGGAATAAACCTGCTCTATTTACTCCAACTTTAAGATTTTTTAAATCTTTTGGGTAATTTTTACCTCCGACAACATGTATTGTGCGAGTTAAGTTAGATGTTAATACCGCTTTTTTCCCTTTTTCCAGCATATAAAAGAAAAATGTTAAATCTCCAACCATTGCATCTACTTTTCCATCATAAAAATCTATATTTCCATCAAATAAAAACTTTTCATCTATTCTTAAGTTAATGTTAATATCATATTTTTTAAATATTCCCATTTTATCTGCAATAAAAACCGGTATAGTTAACGGGTTTATTCTTATTAATTTAAAATTTATCGTGTTCATATTTGACTTAAATCTCCTTTTTAATTCTCTGTACATATATTATTTTATAATTAAGCTAGCTAAAAATTCTATGCTCATGACAATATGAAATCCATATATTAATAATAATGGCCTAGGCCCCCAATCTTTTCCCATCTGAGGGTATACTTCTTCTATCTTATAGTAATCCCTATACCAACGTAGATATCCATAATAATAAAATACAACTAATCCACTTATAAACATTATTATTGAGATATTATTTGTAAAATATAAAATACCCCAAAATACTATCATTGTTACAGCCTCTGGTATTATAATTTTAATAGAGTTTCTAAATCCAATAATATGAGGAAGAGTTATTCTTGTACCTTTATCTTTTTCATAATCTGAAGTATTATTAGTCGACATTAAAAACACTGTCATTATCATAGCTATTAGAGAATATAAAAGTATTGCATAATTTGCCCTATTAGTTTGAATGTACGCTGATACAAAACAACTAATTGCTCCGACAAATACACCTGATACAAATTCTCCAACTGGATAAGCTATATATGGCTTTGGACCCAAAGAATATCCTATAGCTGCTAAAACACTTATTAAACCAATTATTAATATATTAATATTTTTTGTTATAAATACTATTGATAACCCACATATACCACTAATAATTAATAGAGCTCCCATTACAATTAAAGCATCTATTAGCTTGGCATCTCCTCTTACTAAGCCTTCACTTCCTAAATGACCAGTAAATGTATCTTCATTTTCTTCATTTTTTAAAAATGCTCTTATTTCATTTGCTACATTAGCTACTATATTTAAGCAAAATCCTGTTATAAACATAAGAATTAATAATAATATATTTAATTTACCTACCGTATAGGCACCAAATAATCCACCACTTAAAACTGGTAACCCTGTTGCAAATCCTGTTCTTATTTCCATTACAGTGTATGCTCTTTCAAAAAAATTCTTTTTATTCATCATTTAATACTCCCTGAAGTTATACCATCATATATATGTTTCTGTAAAAAAATAAAAAATACTAGCATTGGTATTATGCTAATTATAATTGCAGCACAAATAACATGCCACTGTATTTCATATGGACCTATAAATTTAAATAATGTTGTTGACACTGTTTGTAGATTCATATCTGGCATATATAAAAATGGTATATAAAAATCATTATATATAGAAATCATTTTTATCATAATAACACTTATAGTTACTGGCTTTAGTAACGGAAATATTACATTCCTATATATTTGAAAATAATTTGCCCCTTCTAACATAGCTGCTCTATCTAGCTCTTTAGGAATTTTTTCTAATGCCTGCATGTACATATATATCATTAAAACATCTGCACCTATATAAAGTAGTATCGGTGCTAGCCTTGTATTATAAAGACCTAAATTATCAATTATTTTAAATGTTGATACTTGTGATATTTCCATCGGTACTACTGATACTGCAAAGTATATAAATAAAATTAATTTTTTACTTTTAAAATTAAATCTATTAATAACATATGCAACCATTGATCCAACTACTATACTTCCTAAAACTCCAAATAATGTTAATATAAATGTATTAAAAAAATCCAAGTAACATACGTCCTTCAAACAATGCTACCTTATAATTTTCTATATTTAAAAAGTTACTCGGTGGCATAATACCTGGAGTTTTTGTAAACTCTTCAAAGTT
The DNA here is from genome assembly GCF_000499525.1 of Faecalimicrobium dakarense. Lineage (GTDB taxonomy): Bacteria > Bacillota > Clostridia > Peptostreptococcales > Peptostreptococcaceae > Faecalimicrobium > Faecalimicrobium dakarense. The sequence continues at coordinate 10,601 of NZ_HG529376.1, forward strand.
TTTAAAAGAACCAAAAAAAATGGTCAATACAGGTAATATAATAATTACAGTCCACAATAATAAACTTGAGTATACCAATATATTTTTAGTAACTTTTTTAAAATTCATCTTCATCATTCCTATATACTATTTTTTGTAACATAATAAGTACTCCTACTACAATTGATAATATAACAGCCATAGACGCTGCCATACCAAACATTTTTTTCTCAAATGCTGTTTTCATAGTTTGAAGTAAAAACGTCATTGTACCGTTTGAACCATTTGTTAAAATCATTGGAATTTCAAAAACTGAAATAGCTCCAATTGTTAATAAAATAAAATTCACTTTAATTACTGTATGAATATTTGGTAATATTACATACCTTACTTGTTGAAATAAAGTTGCCCCTTCTAACTGCGCTACTTTTTTATATTCATTTGGAATAGTCGCTATTGCTCCAAAATACATTATAAAGCTAAATCCAGTATATCTCCAAAGTGAGATACCTGCTAATGTATAATTTACAAATTCTGGGTCTCCTAGCCAAAATTTTATATGTTCTTTTAATCCAAGTAGTATAAGTATTTCATCAAATGTTCCGCCTGGACTAAAAAACATTCTAAACATCATCGAGATAGCTACACCGCTAATAAGTGTTGGGAAAAATATAATTGCTTTAAAAAATGACTTTCCCTTTATTTTTCCAGATAATAAAATTGCAAAGTATAGAGATACTATTATTTGTAAAATTCCAGATGCAAAGTAGTATAAACTATTTAGAAATACTTTTACATAGGATGGATCTGTTACTATTTTTATAAAATTATCAAAACCAACAAACTCTTTTATATCAGATAATCCATTCCAAGAAGTTAAACTGTATTGACATAAATAAATAATGGGCAAAAATCCAAACGTAATTAAAAGTAATACAGGAAAAAAAAGAAAAAGAAAAATAATTTTCCTTTCTTTTTTTCTAATACTATTACTTTGCATTATTCTTTACTGCCTTAGCCCAACTTGCTTCTAAGCTATTTATGTAATCTTCGTAACTTTCATTTTGTTCTGGATATAACCCTATATTAATTATCTTTTGTAATGAATCTTTTAATCTTCCAACTCCAACCTCATTTGCTATATCTGAATATAATTTATCATCTTCTGGCTCTTCTGTCGGAACAGTTAAAATAACTTTATTTTCTCTAAATATTTTCTTTTGTTCATCTGTAAAATCTGATTTTTTGGTGATATTCCATTTGATTCCTCTGCATATCCACTTTCACTAGATATAAAGAATTCTAAAAATGCCTTTGCTGTTTCAATATTTCTGCTATTTTTATTTATACCAACAACTGAATCTGCACCATATGCAATAGCATTATCACCATTTAATTTTACAGGAAATGGAGCTATTGCTATATTATCTTTATCACTATTCATATTTTCTATTGTAGGCACATCTTGAGAACCACTTACTATCATAGCAACCTTTCCATCTGCTAACATTTGTAATGACTTTGCTATATCTCCTGTTATTGGGTCTTCTTCTATTAAACCATTTGATGAAACATAATATATAAAGTCCATGATTTCTCTCATTGGTTGTCCTTCTTTAAATGCTGTACCTGCTTTTAATGTTTTTAAGCGGTATTGCTCTCCTCCAAATGATGTTAACGCTCCTCCCCAAATTCCAAGTATTGTATTGTAATTTGTATAATATGGGATTGCATCTGTATTATCTTTAACTTTTTTAAGTGCAACCTCCATCTCTTCCATTGTAGTTGGCATAGCTTCTACACCTGCTTCTTTTAATACCTTCTTATTGTAAATTACTCCAAGTGAATTTAAACGAGAAGGTAAACCATATACTACTGAGTCATAGTCAGCTTCTGTTACATCCATATACTCTTTTTCAAGATTTTCTACTTTTCCTAATGGAACAAAGTAGTTGCTATATTCCTGAGGTGTAGCATTTAAGCTAAATGGTATAAATAATACATCTCCGTATTCTTTAGTGTTCATACGAGTTGTAATATGAGTATCATAATCTGCTGATGATTCCCATTTAATATCTACTACATCTGGGTATTTCTTTTTAAATTTTTCTTCAACTTGTGCGAAAATTTCGTCTGCATCTGTTCTATCTGTTACTACAGTTATTTCTCCCCCAATTTTCCAATTACTAGAAATTTCATTTTCTGATTTTTTTGCACATCCACTTAATGCTAATATTGCTATAAGTGATAAACCAATCATTCTTTTCATTTTATGCTCTCCTTAAATTTTGTTTTGTTATACTGTCAAAAATACTTACTTTATTAAAATCAAATACTACACTTATAACTTCTCCTACTTTCAAACTTTCATCTTGATTGTATTTCATTGTAAATGTCGTATCTTTTTTTCTTAAATAAATTAATGATTCTCCACCTGTATATTCTATTTTTTCAATAGTTGCTTCTAATACATTTTTATTTTTTATATATTCATTTACTGTACCTACAAATCTTATATGTTCTGGTCGAATCCCAATAATATAACTTCTTTCACTATCTAAATTAGGTAATTGATTATTTGAAAAAACAATATCACCATTTATACAAAATGTATCCTTTTCCATTTTTATATCAAATGTATTCATCTTAGGCCTTCCTATAAATGTTGCCACAAATAAATTTGATGGAGCTTCATAAATTTCATTAGGTGTACCTACTTGTTGAATAACACCATCGTTAAGTATAACTATTTTATCTGCCATTGATAGTGCTTCTACATGATCATGGGTTACATAAATAGTTGTTGCACCTATTTTTTTATGTAAATTTGTAATCTCGTGGCATGTTGAATATCTAAGTTGAGAGTCTAAATTTGATAAAGGTTCATCCATAAGAAATAATTTTGGCTCCCTTACCATTGCACGAGCAAGAGCTACTCTTTGCCTTTGACCTCCTGATAATTTTTTAGGTTTTACTTTTAGAAATGGTTCTATCTCTAATACCTCAGATGCCCATTTCACTTTATTTTCTATAGTTCTTTTATCAGTTTTTCTTATCTTCATTCCAAATGCTATATTTTCATATACAGTCATATGAGGAAATAATGCGTAATCTTGAAATACCATTGATACATTTCTATCTTTTGGCAATACATCATTGACTATATTATCATCTATATCAATAGTTCCACTAGTTGGAGATTCGAATCCACATATCATTTCTAATAAGGTTGATTTCCCACTACCACTTGGACCTAGAATTACAACAAATTCACCTTTTTCTATATTTAAATTAAAATTATTTATAGTGTTTTTCTCATTTCCTTTGTATTTTTTTATAATGTCTTTTAATACTATATAGCCGATAATTTATCTCCCCTATCCTTATTTAATTATAAATATATAAAAAGGAAGGTACCTTAATGATTAAATCCATTTCGATACCTCCCTTTTATATTAGTTAGGTTTATTATACTTAAAGCTAACATAATAAATCAATAAATATAAAAAAACTATATATTTAATTTTTTTATAGCATTATAACTAAATCAAATATCTAATCTACTATTATTCTACATTTTATAAATAAATCTAATTTAATATTAATTAGAAATATCAATTAACGATATGATGAATTATAAATATTAATTAGAATATATATATTATCAGACGACTTAATTTTAATACTAATCTCATAACTACATAAGGAGGTGTTACTATTTTACTTAAATTAAAAGATTCTCTAAAAAATTCATTTAATATATACAATAACTATTGTATTAATAACTATCAATTTGATTTCATGGGAGAATTTTTACTCACTAATTCTAAATACTTTCTAAGCAAGGATAAAGTTATTTATGCATATGAAAATAACGAATATATTTTTGCAAAAGAAGTAGAAAACCTATCAAAAGAATATCTAAACCAAAATATATTGCCTTTTGCTAATTATGCTTTAGACAATATAGTAAAAACAAATCAAAATCATATGTCATCAATAGTAACTTTATTTTTATCATCTAATTCTATTGATCCTGATTTAAAAAATCATATAAAAA
>NZ_HG529377.1 GCF_000499525.1 Faecalimicrobium dakarense
AATACAAAAGAAGAAAAAGCTATAAGTTTGGTCTTAGAGGATATGCTTCAACTAGACTTATATTATTTGATAATGCAAAAAAAGAACTTCTCTATAACTCAGAGTCTAAAGATGTTATAAATTTTTATAAGGAGGTTTTAAAATGAATTCATTTACTCTTTTAATAGGAAGCGCAATTATACTTTTAGTAGCTTATATATGTTATGGCGGATACCTTGCTAAAAAGTGGGGTGTTGACGATTCTCGTAAAACTCCTGCTCATACAAAATATGATGGAGTTGATTATGTTCCTGCTAAATCTCCAGTTTTACTTGGTCATCACTTTGCATCAATAGCTGGTGCTGGACCTATTGTAGGACCTATACAGGCAGCCATTTTTGGTTGGATTCCTGTTACTCTATGGGTAATAATAGGTAGTATATTCTTTGGTGGAATTCAGGACTTCGGTTCGTTATTTGCCTCTATAAGACATGATGGTAAATCTATTGGCGAAATAATAGAAGTTAACATGGGTAAGAAAGGTAAAAAATTATTTGCTTTATTTGCTTGGCTGACTTTAGTTTTAGTAGTTGCTGCTTTTGCAAATATAGTTGCTGATAACTTTGTTTCAACACCTCAAGCTGCAAGTGCTTCTGTATTTTTTATGATTCTAGCAATATTCTTTGGCATAGCAGTATATAGATTTAAAACACCTCTTTTATTGTCTACTATAGTTGGAGTTATATTATTATTTGCTTGTATTTACTTAGGATTTTTATTTCCACTAGTTTTATCTAAACAAGTTTGGATTCTTCTACTTATGGTATATATATTTGTTGCATCTGTTACTCCAGTATGGATACTTCTTCAACCTAGAGATTATTTAAATTCATATTTATTATATGCAATGATAGCAGGTGCTCTTTTAGGTATAGTTATACTAAGACCTGAAATAAAAATGGATGGATTTATAGGTTTTAATGTTAATGGTCAGTATTTATTCCCTGTATTATTTGTTACTGTTGCTTGTGGTGCAATATCAGGCTTTCACTCTTTAGTTGGTTCTGGTACATCATCAAAACAATTGTATAAAGAATCTGATGCTAAAAAAAATTGGTTATGGTGCAATGCTTATAGAAGGATTATTAGCTATAGTAGCTCTTATAACTGTTGCTTATATATCAAATTCTCAATTTGGTGATTTATTAGCAAATGGTGGTCCTGTAAATGTTTTTTCAGAAGGTATAGCAAACTTCATGCTTTCTTTTGGTATTCCATTTAGTATAGGTAAGACTTTTACAGCCCTTGCAATCTCTGCTTTTGCTCTTACTTCATTGGATACTGCTACTAGACTTGGAAGATTTATATTCCAAGAGTTCTTTGATAATGATATTTCTGAAAATAAAGATGAAAGTAAGAAAAATCCTCTTACAAATATGTACGTTTCAACAACTATAACAGTTGTTTGTTCTGGACTTTTAGCTATTTTAGGCTATGAAAAAATTTGGCCAATATTTGGTTCTGCAAATCAATTACTAGCTGCAATATCTTTAATGGCAATAGCTATATGGCTTGCTAATACAAATAGAGGTTGTAAGGAATTTATTATTCCTATAATATTTATGTTTATTGTTACTATAGTTTCTCTTTGCTTTAATATTAAATCAAACATTGGTGTAAATTATCCTTTAGTTATGATAGCTATAGCGCTTTTAGTTTTATCACTTGTATTAATAAAAGAAGCATTAGCATTTTTCAAACGTAATAAAACTAAAGAAACTAACTAATCATTAAAAATAAAAAAGGAGCTAGACAAAATCTAGCTCCTTTTGTTTATATTGAAATACCTTCATCTATTCCAAATAAGTATACATACTTTTCTTTTACTTCTTTTCCTGTTAAATCTTCAACTACTTGAGCATATAAATCTAATTGCTTTTTATATCTATTTACTACTTCTTCTTTATTTTCTTCATTTACAAAATCTGTTTTATAATCAACTATGACAATCTTTTCGTCTTCTTCAAAGTACATATCTATTATACCTCTTAGCATAAGACTTTCACTATCATACTTTGTAGTTTCATCATATTTTCCTAGCTCTTCATATATGTATACATCTTTCATTTTGATTTGAGCATAAATTGCTTGTTCTTTTTTAATAAATTGAGATTTAAGTACTCTTTGACCTAAATCTGATTTAAAGAATTTATATATCTTATATGGATTTATAACTGATGATTGATTCTTAGTTATTATACCTTTATATATAAAACTTTTAATTTGTTCTTCTATTTCACTGATACTATTTATTTTATTAAAGTCTAAAACTTCCATTATTAAATGGACTATAGTACCTTTTTCAGCTCCAGTTATTTTATTATTAACTTCAGATTCTTGCATAAATAATGGTTTCTTTAAGCTAACTTGATTATTAAATATATCCTTTGTATATTCTTCTTCATAATTATTTTGTATCTTTTTAATTTCTGTTACTGATATACTAGCAGGCTTAGTTACAGAAGCTTCATATGGATAAATATAGTCTAATTTTTCTTTTATATTATCGTAGTACTCACTATCAGGTTCATTAATGTCTAAGTTTTCTATAATTTCTTTTATTCCATCTTGTTCTTCATCTTCTTTTGCCTCTATTGATACATCATCTTTATACCAAAGTTTTGCACTCCACTTTGAACTATGATTATCTAAATTATCTATATCAATATCAGCTATTTCTCTTAAATTTTCTAAGTCTTTATGTTTTAAAACTGCTGGCATTATCCAATCTAAAAATCCCTTACCTTTTAATATTTTATATTGCGATATTGGCTCATTTCCATCTATACCATTAGACCATGATTTTAAGTTTTTCTCTATATCTCTTACAGATCCAGTTATTATAAGTTTTTCTTTTGGTCTTGTAAAAGCAACGTATAAAACTCTCATTTCTTCAGATAGGTTTTCTACATTTATTTTACTTTTTAATGCTTCTTTAGCTATACTTGGGTAAGATATTCTTCTTTCATAATCTACAACTTGAGGTCCATATCCTAGATTATGATGATATAAAATATCTTTTTTAAAGTCTTGAGTATTAAAATTTTTACCCATACCAGAACATATTACAACAGGGAATTCTAATCCTTTACTTTTATGTATACTCATGATTCTAACTACGTTGGCATTTTCTCCTAAAGTTTTTGCACTTCCCATATCTGTATTTGATTTTCTTAATTTACTTATAAAGTTTATAAAGTTAAATATACCCTTAAAGCTAGTTTCTTCAAATTGCTTAGCTCTTTCAAATAGTATCTTTAAATTGGCTTGTCTTTGAGATCCTCCAGGTAGTGCTCCTACATATGCATAATATCCTGTTTTAGTGTATAAGTACCAAAGGAATTCATCTGTACTCATATATAATGATTTTTCTTTATAATCTTTTAATTTATCTATAAACTCTATACATTTACTAGCTTTTTCATCTTCACTTTGACTAAACATTTCTAATGCTTCATAAAAACTTTTTTGTCCATCTTCTACTCTTATATCTATTAAATCTTCTGGGGTAAATCCGCAAATTGGTGATTTAAGCACTGCTAAAAGAGGTATATCTTGCATTGGATTATCTATAACTTGAAGTAGAGATATAATAGTTTTTATTTCTATTGTATCAAAGTATCCTATTCCTGTATCTGCATAAGTTGGTATATCCATATTCATAAGCTCATCTGCAAATACAGGAGCCCAAGCTGAAGTTGCTCTAAGTAGTATTACTATATCTTTAAACTGTACTGGTCTATAGTCGTCTAACTTTTTATCATAAACCATTTGAATCTTTCCGTCTTCTTTTGGATTCATTAAATCTTTTATAATTTTACCAACCATTCTAGCTTCAAGTTGTATATTATCTATTTCTTCCTCGTCTTCATTACTTTCATTTTCTTTTTCTTCACTTGAATCTTCAGACTTTAATTTACTTTGCATTATATGTATTTCAGAAGGCCCTCCAACCATGACTTCTTCCTTATCATTTTCCTTAAATATAGCTCCTAAATTAAGTCTTTCTTCTTCTGTATAATCTATTTCTCCAATATGCAAACTCATTGTATTTTCAAATATATAGTTTGCACAGTCCACAACTTCTTCTCTACTTCTAAAGTTTTTATATAGCATTATTTTTCTATATAAAGAACCTCTTTCAGTATCATAATCTGCATATTTTTTTAAAAATATTTCAGGCTTTGCTTGTCTAAATCTATATATACTTTGCTTAACGTCTCCAACCATAAATCTATTAGGTGTTTTTATTTTTGCAATAGTACTAAGAAGAACTTCTTGTACTAAGTTACTATCTTGATATTCATCTATAAATATTTCATAAAATTTATCTCTGTATCCTAAAGCTATATCTGACGGTATATCATTTCCACTATCATCTTTTTGAGTAAGTATCTTTAAAGCAAAATGCTCTATATCATTAAAGTCAATTATTCCCTTTTCTCTTTTTTTATTATCATAAGCTTCTTCAAACTTAATTACAGTTTCTGATATAGATTTTGCTACATTATATAAATATCTAAGCTCATCATTTATATCTTCATTTTCTTTACAGAATGTAGATGCTATCATTGATTCTATTGATTTTTTAGCTTTTTTCCTTATATCATCTGCTTTTTTCTTTATATCAGTTATATATGTTGGTGCATCTTTAGGGATTCTTTTTACTCCTTTTGTGTAATTTTCAAACTTCATAGATGACATAGCTTTAAATGCATCATCCCAAGTTTTATTACATCCTTCTAGTATTCTTTTTATCCCATTGTAATCACTTTTGAATTTATCTAAATATGTCTCAAGCTCCTCTATACCATCAAGTTCTTCTAAAGCTTTTGCCATACTAATTTCCATTCCACTTACTTCTATTTTAACTGTATCAAGAATAGCCTTAGCCCAAATTGAATTTGAAAACTCAAAGTTTTCATCTATATTAAACTGCTCTGCCGAAAATTCTAACCACTGCCTTGGATTAGGAGATGCCATTGCGAAATTATATATTCTAAGTATAATATCAGCTAAATTACTATCTCCTCTTCTCTCTGCATAACTTTCAACTAAATTTAAAAATCCTTTATCTTGCTCTACATAAAGATTTTCAAAAACATCTTCTATAGCTTCTTGTTTTAGTAATGTACATTCTGTAGTGTCTCCTATTCTAAAGTTAGGATCTAGGTTTATCTTATGGAAGTTCGACTTTATAACTTCTAAACAAAATGAATGTATTGTTGTTATACTCGCTTTATTTAAAAGTACAAGCTGACTTTGTAAATGTTTATTTTCTGGATTTTTATCTAAAGCCTTTCCAATAGCATCTCCTACTCTTTCTCTCATTTCTGAAGCTGCTGCATTAGTAAATGTAACTACTAATAGTTTATCTATATCAATTGGGTTATCTCTATCTGTTATCATTTGTATTATACGCTCAACTAGTACTGCAGTTTTCCCCGAACCTGCAGCAGCTGCTACAAGTAAATTACAGTCCCTACTATCTATAACTGCTTGCTGTTCCTTTGTCCATTTAGGAGAACTCATTATTTCACCTCTTCTCTCATTGTCTTTATTATTTCATCGTCACTCTTTTTGTTTATAATTTTATATTTATTATCCTTTAATGTTGTGTCAAATTGACATATCGCTGAGTAGTTACAGAAATTACATGAATTTTTATCTTTATTTTTATATGGGGATATGCTTATATTTCCGTCTAACATATCTTCACATAAGTCTTTTATAAGATCTTTTACATACTTTCTTATTACTTCAAATTCTTCACTACTTACTCCTTTTGTATGCCTTCCTAAAGTTCCATCTTTGTTTAAGTTTGCTGGTATTATTAAAGATGTAGCTCTTTCTCCATTTGCTAAAGACTTGTCCATTTCTTTTATAATGTTTGAGTCCTTTATTAAAAGACCTTGCATCTTTAAACTTTTTAATATATTTTCTCTTATTTCTTCATCATCTTTATTTTCATCAAATTTAACTATTGGGTCGTCAATTCTAGAGTATAAAATAGCTGCTGGATTTAAATCTTTGCCACTTTCTAGTATTGCATCTAAGTAAACTAATAATTGTAGCTGAAGACCATGATATATATCAGTTAAACTTAAATCTTTTTTACCAGATTTATAGTCTACTATTCTTATATATCTTCCTTCTTCATTTTCAAACTCATCTATCCTATCAATTTGACCTCTTAGATTTATTTCTTCTCCGTCATTTAATATTATTTTTATCGGAGGATATTTTCCTTTTACAGAGAAATCAACTTCATAGTCCGTTGGTTCAAAAGATCCTTGCTTTATTTGTTCGCTGATTATACTTATTGCTGATATAAGCATATTTTTAAGTCTATATGCAAGATATTTATATCTCTCAGAACTTTCTAATATATATCCTGGAATTTTACCAACTATATCATCTACTATTTGAGATACTCTATTAGTTATATAATTTCTATCTATTTCTCTCCAATCTAAATTATCAATACTTAGTTGTTTTGAAAATCTATCTAATATATTATGAATAAATGTTCCTAAATCTGGCGCCGTAAATGAATACTCTTTTCTTTCCTTTGCCTTTAATCCATATTGAATAAAGTAGGCAAATGGACATTGTGCATACATTTCTAATCTAGAAACACTTAAGTTTTTATCATATAAAGATCTTATTTTTTCTTCTTCTATTTTTTGAACTTGATTTGTATAACTTAATCCACTTATTACTTTTTTGGTAATATTAGAATACTCTTTATCATTTAAATAATATCTATATACATCTAGCCATATATTGTTAATTTCTTTTCCATCATCAAATTCTTTTATTTCATTTATAAGTTCATTAAATGTTGGAGCTTTTACAGTTATTTTATCTAGTATTTCTTCATCAGTTTTAGCTTCTTGTTCTACTAAATAACTTTTATTATCAATATTTGGGAATATTTTTTTAAGTCTAGATATTATAACCGATGGTCTTAGTGTTTTTCCTTCATGGTCTGAAATAGGGTAAGTTACTATAAGATTTTCACTTGTAGATGTCAAAGCCTTATAAACTAAATATTGTTCCTCAAAAGTTTTCGTTTTACTATCAATATCTACCTCTACACCCTTTTGACCTAAATTCTCTCTATCACTATCACTTAATAGACCATTATCTTTTGCTATAAGTGGGAATGTACCATCTGTTGTCCCTATTAAATATAAATACTTTGTATTAGGATTTTTCATTCTATCAACACTACTTACTAATACTTGATCTATACTTGGAGGTACTAATCCTAGTTCATACTCATCAAACCCTAAGCTTATAAGTTTTATAAATTTATCTAAAGATATTTTTTCATCCCCCATTATTTCTACCATTTGATCAAAAATATCTACTACTATATTCCATACTTGTGAATATTGATTTGCTACATCTAGTTCACCTTTATTTTTAAAATTCATTATTAAGCTTTCTATTGTAGTAGGCATTTCAATTTCTAATAAAAATTCGTATACAAACTTACAGATTTCACTTACACTATTTCTTCCCTTTAATTTTTCCTGTAAGTTTATTATTGGGGATAATACTCTATTCTTTATTTCATTAACTCTAAGCCTTAAATCTATTTCATTTTCTTTTTCCTCAGCTACTATGTTATGGTTTATTCTATAATTCCACTCTTCTTCAAACCACTTTTTACCCTTTATACCATTTGCTAGTACATAGTTTTCAAGTAAGCTAATATCTTCATTACTTATACCTATAAGGCCACTTTTTAAATATCTAAACATAGTCTCATAACTGTATCTTCTATTTTTCATTTCTAATGCAGATATTATAAGTACTATTATTGGATTACTTTTAGCTTCTCTTTTTTTATCTATAAAATTTGGTATTTTATATTCGTTAAAAATTGAGTGTACTAAGAAATCATACTTATTTAAATCTCTCGTAGCTATAGTAATATCCTTATATCTAACGTCTTTATCTCTTACTAGCTTTACTATTTCTTTAGCTATTTCTTCTACTTCAGAATATAGGTTATTAAACTCTTTTATTTTTATATCTTTAGTTTCATTATCATATGTCTTATATGGATAAGAATGATAGTACTTTTCTAAATGTTGTAATTCCTTACTATCTTTAAATCTTTGTATAACCGAATTATTTAAATTAACATATGGAAGCACTTGAGTACCATCTTCATTACATAATTTAATAAGCTTTTGGTATGTAAATTTTGTTCTCGAAAATGCATCTGATTTATTGTAAGATATAGCTTGTGGATTATCTACCGTTAAAGATATAGTTACTTCTTTCGCTTTAGAAAATATACTTTTAAGAACTCTATACTGATTAGGTGTAAATCCTGTAAATTCATCTATATAAATATATGCATCTTTAAAATAGTCACATAAGTTTAACTTGTCCGCTAATGAGTTAAGCATATCTTGAGAGTCTACGTAGTTTTCATTTAATTTTTCTTCATATTCTTTATATATTTTACTTACATCCTTAAGCTTTAATTTTAAAGTTTCATTATCAATATCTCCACTTATATTTTCTAACATTTCATAGCTTATATTGTATTGCTTTAATTCTGATATAATATCAGATATTGAACTTACAAATCCAGATTGAGAAGATGATTTTGAAAATATATTAAGCTCATCACTTACACTTTCTATTGCTCTGTAAGTCATCATCGCTCTACCACTTGAATTTATATTAACTTCTGTCAATCCTCCAACATGAGATAAAACTATATTACTCATGGTCTTAAAACTTAAAACTCTTGACCTTAAAAATTTATCTTTTTCCTCTCCTAAGAAAAGTTTACTCATTCTTTTTTCCATTTCAAAAGTATATTGTTCTGGAACTAACAATATAACAGGAGATGTTTCATTATCTTGAACTCTTCTTTTTATATCTTCAAGCATATATGTAGATTTTCCACTACCGCCTCTACCGAACACAAATCTAACACTCATAAATTTCCTCCTCTAAAATGTTATAATCTATATCGTCTCCATTGCATAATTTATTAAACTCACAAAACTTGCAATGCTCTTTATTATGAATTAACTCATATCTATAATCCTTTTGTTCATTTTCATACTTAGTGTGCTTTATCCTATTTATGTACTCATTTAATTTATTTTTATTAGAATTATGTTTTTGGTCACTATATGAAATAGTAATTGGTCCATCATCAAATAATGGTTGATAATATTTCATTATTATATTTGAAGTATCAATATTAATATCAAATAGTTTTGGTATTATATCTTTAGCTAAAAACATATAAACTATTGTTTGCATTCTATTTTCTACGTTTTTATAATTAATCTTTCTATTTTCTGTTTTCCAGTCCCATATTTCGATTTCATTTTTCTTTATTACGACTAAATCATATTTTGCTTGTAACTCATTTCCAAATAAATTATATCTAACCTCATACTCTGGTAAATATATATTTTCTTCATCCATAGGTATCAATTTCTTTATTTTATTTATCCATAAAATAAAATCACTTTTATCACTATCATTTATACCTAAAGGTATATTGCTAAAATATCTTTCGCAAAGTAAATGAAACTCTCTACCTATCTTTAGACCTTCATAGTACTCTCTACTTTCAATATCATCATGCTTCCAGTTTATATTTTCTATATACTTATATTTAAATTTCAAAGGACATGACTTATATGTATTTATTGAGTTTTGGCTATAACAAAAATGCTTTAACTTTTCGTTCAATTAATATCACTTCCTTTTATGCATTTATATTTTTATTATCTTTTATAGAGTCTGCTTTTTTGTAAATAATATATTTTTCAAGCTCATTTATATAAAGTGATGGCTTTTGTTCTTTGTTTTTCTTTCCTACTTCGCTTTCATCCTTATAAGAACTGCATGATAATATTAGCATTTCTTTTGCTCTAGTTATCCCTACATACAATAATCTTATCTTCTCATTTATTAATTCTATTTTAGTTTTATTTATGTAGTCTGTAGGGTTCTCCCCTGTAAATATTGCATCTATTTCTGATTTGATTACTGCAATTGGGTTTTTATATTTATCTTTTAAATACCATTTATCGCATTGAAACTTTTGAGTGATATTATCTGGGAAGTTATATTCAACTAAACCTAATAAAAATACACAGTCCCATTCTAATCCTTTAGATTTATGATAATTACAAACCGTTATACTTCCTGGTTCTGGTTCATATCCATTCATTTCATATACTACATCTATAATATGATTAAATACTTTATTTTTAGTATCAAATAGTATTTCATACACATTACTTAAACTTATATTTATATTTTCCAAAGCTAAATATTTTATATAAAAGGCTATATAAGCAACTATAGCACTATCTTCTTTTTCTAATTTTAATTTTTCTCCTATATATAAAATTAATAAATCTAATCTAGATGTTGGATATTCAATTATATCTTTTAATACATTCACTCCATATAAAAAGCTTTTATATAAATCACTATCATCATCTATTATTAATGATTCATTTTTTTCGATATTATATATTATATCTTCTGTGTTATGCTTTCTAAGAATTTCTAAAAAGTCATTTTTACCTAGTTCGTTATCTGTACGTATAAATACTTTATCTAAAACATTTATAAGCTTTTCTATATCATCACAATTTAATATAAAATCAATAATATAAGCTATATTATTAATCATCTTTCTTTTGTTCATAGAATTTGGTCCTAGCTCTTCAAATTCCATATTATGTTCAGTAAGCTTTCTTGCAACTTGAGTGATTTGTTCATTATAAGGAACCAATATTCCTATATTTTTATCTGGGTATTTTTTCTTTATACCTTTTACGTATGCTACTGTTTTTTCTACTTCGTCACTCCATGTTAAATATTTTTTTGTATTTATACTATAAATATCAGGTTTTGGATTTTCTTTATAGCCCATACCTATTGGAACTGTTTTTATTTCCATATCCTCTAAAGCATTTCTACATTCAACTTGTCTAAATTCATGGTTTACGTATTTAACAAGCCTATTTGCTAAATCTAATATATCCTTAGAACTTCTGTTAGACATGTCCATTCTGTAGCAATTATCACTTTCTTCTATAAATTCTTTAAAGTATTTGGGATCTGATGATGAAAATGTACCTGTTATACTTTGGTTTATATCTCCTACTCTCACCAAGTTATTACTTTCTTTAGATATAAGTTTTATTATATTTCCTTGTATTTCATTAGAGTCCTGACATTCATCTTCAAATATATATTTATACCTATTTTGAAGTTTTAATCTTAGGCTTTCATCTAACTTAAGTGCTCTATATGCTAAAATTAATATATCATCATAATCTAACAATCCATATTGCTTTAGTTTATTATCGTACTCCCTATATATTGGAAGTATAATTTTAAGTATACCTTTATAGCTCGAGTCTATTATATCTTCCAAATTTTTTGGTGATATTTCTTTATATTTTAATTCACCTATGGCATTTCCTACAAGTTCATAGAATCCATGCTCCCAGGCATCAACCATTCTATCTCTCCACTCTCCATCCTTTTGGTCTTTTAAAAACCACTGAAATGCTCTTTCTCCTCCGTTTAATCTAAAGTTACTTATACATTCACTAAGTATTATATTTTTCTGTAAATCATCAGCAATACTAAATTCTTCACTTAGCATTACTACTTCTGGTTTTTCTTTTATTATTTTTACTGCTAAACTATGTATAGTCATAACCTCATAAGAGTTTTCTTCTTTTATGTCATTCTCTTGAAGTATTTTTTTAATTCTTCCTTTAAAGTTACTTACTGCACTATTCATATAAGTTAGTATTAATATCTTTGAACCATCATGTCTATTTTCTTTTAAAAGCTTAGCAACTAAATTTGTTACTATGAATGTTTTACCCGCTCCTGGCACTGCTGGAACTGCCATAGTTCCACTTTCATATCCTATTATGGGTAATTGGTCTATCCTATAATTTATATTATTCATCGCTTACTTCCCCTTTATCTAATATCTTTAATAATAAGCTATATAATATACTTTCCTGAATATATCCATTCACCGTATACTCACTTTTATACGCATATACTCGTTCTGCATTTTTTAAAAGATTATAAATCATATTATATAAATAATATTTCTTATATCCATCTTCCATATCATCAGTATAAATCTTATTTTCATTAAAAGATTTTCTAAGAACTACTACATTACTTATATCCTTTTCTATTTTCATATTCCATGAATTACTTCCTATGTCAACCCAGATCTGTATTGGCCTTTGTATATTAGATGATATATAAAAGTATGGAGTTGTTATTAAAATTTTATTTGAGTCATTTAATCTATCTATATCAGATCCACTATAATAATCATTTATTGTGCTTTTAAGTGCCTCTATAAATATTTTTTCTTTATCTTTATTTTGGTCTAAATTTAATAAACTTATATTTTCAGTAAAAATTTCACTTTCATTTATTATATTTTTACATATCTGTACGTTCTTTTTTCCATCATTTAAATTTAACATCTTATCTATATAAAACTGAATTAAAAATTCACTTATTTTTAATTTACTCTCTTTTTTACTATTTATATATTTCAAAATATCTAAATAACTATCATGTTCATATTTATTTTTAAATATCTTAAATGCTTGTATCCTATTTACACCTAAAATTATTTCTATAAAGCTTATAAATTCTTCTTCTCTTATTAACTCTATATAATTATAGAAAATACAAGTTGCTACTACTAGCGCATTAGCATATGGGTAATCTATAATTTTTTTTATCTTTTTTACTATTAAATACTTCTACACTATTATTTTCTAATATATTTTTAATTTGATAGTCTAATACTGTATTGTTTACTGGAGATATTATAGCTATATCCTTAGGGCTCGTACCACTATTTAAAAGGTCTATTACCTTATTACAAACTTCACTAATCATTTCATTATATAATTGACTTGACTCATCTAAATATATATCTGTAGAAGCATGTAATATATCATTTATACTAATATTTTTAAATATATCATTGCTTACTTCGAAGTTTTCTCTTATTAAATTATTTATACAATCCATATCTATATTGTTAAATACTGAATAATCTCTAGTTGAATTAAAGTTTATATATAAATCTTTTACATCTTCTTTTAATAAATCTATGAATTCAATTTCAGCATTGCTACAACTTTCAAAACTATCTACTATTAGATAATTTATCTCTTTTTTTAGAAATCTAATATACCTCTTATCCTTAAGTAAATAGTTATTATATAGATATATACAAAGAGAATTATCTACCATACCATTTACTAACAATGTATTTATATAATTTTCTATTATTTCATTCATCTGGCTATAGGAAAATCTATTTAAACTTTCTCTATTCTTTTTAGATAAATATATTTTTTCTCCTATAGTCCTAAAATCTATTAACCCTTTCGCGGCTTGGTTAATATTAGTATTTATACTCTTTGATATGTTTCTACTTGTACCCGTTATATCATCAAAGTAACCTTCTGAGTTTCTTTTATTTTCTACCTCCGCATTTATTATATAATCAGATAAACTGCTTGATATAAATATTGGTGATATTGTATTTTTTTCTACTTTGTCACATTTTTCTAATATTAATGGCCAAAATTTAATAATTTCTTTTTTTATAAAACTTAAATATGTAATTATTTTTAATTCTTCGCTAAAATTTAAATTTAATTTTCTTAGATATGCAGTTCTTGCTCTATTATTAGAAACTAGTATCATTATATTTTTAGATTTATTATTATTTTGATTGATTAATTTAGTGTATATATCTATAAATTTTTCTATTTTTTTATTTATATTTTCCTCTGTAAATATATGTTTCATATAAACACCTTCTTTTTACTTATTTAGTAGCATTTTAATTATATCATATAAGAATTTGTTACTGTCATACTGTCAATCATACTATATCTAATATATAATATTTAAAAGTTGATACTATAAATTATCTACAAAACATATAATTTATAGTATATTAGTATAAAAAAATGCAGCCTGTTGGCTGCTTTTTATTTTATCTTTATTAAAGCTATATTTTCATTATTAACTTCTAAGTTACTTATTATTAGTTTTTCCATAACTATATTTTAAAATTTATATCTACAATTACTCAAATTAAAATTAGTGTATCAGTTTATTCATGATAAATTTACTAAAAGAACCAATAGCAACCATTGCTATATTTATAAGCATTAAATAAATTACATAAGATATACTTATTTCTTTTATAAACATCTTAATTACGGACATAGTCGGACTAAAGTATGGCATTACTATCCATAAAGCAGTATTTGGACTATTTAATATATACTGAGTATATAGTGCAAAAAAATAGTAAAAATAAACCCATTGAACACCCTATTAATCCTACAATTAATGATTCTAAAAAATTAAGATTATATTTATATCCTACGTAGAAATTAACTCCAATGTAAAGTACTGCAAATACCATACCTATTGTAAGTGTTAAATTTGTCATAGGAAGAAAATTAAAGTAAATAAAAGACACTAGGCATATAATTAATATGTCAAAGAATAACGCTTCACCTGCTTGAAATACCTTTTGCATATACTCACCTCAAACTCCTTTATTTTATTATATTTAAAGTGAATTTAAAGTGTGAGTATTAGAACATAAAAAAAG
>NZ_HG529378.1 GCF_000499525.1 Faecalimicrobium dakarense
CTTTTTTTGTGTGTAAAAATATATTAACATTCGGCTAATAAGTGGACTCAAATCCTTAATAAGTGGACTCAAATTTTATCAACCTTATTATAATATGTCCGTAAGATTATAATAGAGAGGGGGTATTTTATGAGAAATACAAAACAAATGCAAAGGATAAAAAAACTATTATGTCTTACAGTTATGTTATCTATGAGTGCGCAAATGTCTTTAAGTTTTGCGCAAACACCTAGTAATATCAATAAAGATGATATTAACGAGGGTATAGCTAATTTAAAGTATAATAGAAATGAGGTTCTAGCTACAAAAGGTGATAGCATAGAAAATGTAGTTCCAAGAGAAGGAGTAGAATCTAATGGAAAATTTACAGTGATTGAGAGAAAGAAAAAATCTCTTACAACATCACCAGTAGATATTTCTATAATAGACTCAGTAACAGACCGTGCATATCCAGGAGCATTACAACTTGCAGATAACTCTTTCGTAGAGAATAGACCAAGTTTATTAATGTGTAAAAGAGAACCTATAGATATTAGTATAGATCTACCGGGTATGAAGAAAGAAAATACAATAAAAGTAGATAATCCTACATATGGTAACGTGTCTGGAGCTGTAGATGAATTAGTATCTAACTGGAGTGAAAAAAATTCATCAACACATACTTTACCTGCAAGAACACAATACGTAGAATCTATGGTATATAGCAAATCTCAAATAGCAAGTGCATTAAATGTTAATGCAAAAGTCATAGATAATTCATTAGGAATAGATTTTAATGCTATTGCAAGTGGAGAGAAGAAAGTTATGGTTGCTGCATATAAGCAAATATTTTACACTGTAAGTGCACAACTACCAAACAATCCTGCAGACCTTTTTGATCAAAATGTAACTTTCAAAGAATTAGCAAGAAAAGGTGTAAGTAATGATACGCCACCTCTTATGGTATCTAATGTAGCCTATGGTAGAACTATATATGTAAAATTAGAGACAACATCAAAGAATAAGGATGTACAATCTGCATTCAAAGCTTTAATAAAAAATAATAATGTAGAATCTAAGGTAGAGTATAAAGATATATTTGAAAATAGTTCATTTACTGCTGTAGTATTAGGTGGAGATTCTAAAGAACACAATAAAATTATAACAAAAGACTTTGATGAAATAAGAAATGTACTTAAAGAAAATGCTGAGTTTAGTTTAAAAAATCCGGCATACCCAATTTCATATACAAGTGTATTCCTAAAAGATAACTCAGTAGCTGCTGTTCATAATAAGACTGATTATATAGAAACTACTTCTACAGAATACTCTAAAGGAAGAATAAATCTTGACCATAGTGGAGCATATGTTGCTCAGTTCTGTGTATCATGGGATGAAGTTACATATGATAAAGACGGTAAAGAAATATTAACTCATAAGACATGGGATGGAAACTATAGAGATAAAACAGCTCATTTTTCTACAGTTATACCCCTTAAACCTAATGTAAAAAATATAAAAGTTTTAGCTAGAGAGTGTACAGGTCTTGCTTGGGAATGGTGGAGAACAGTAATTGATGAAGATAATATGCCATTAGCAAACAATATAAATGTTTCAATTTGGGGAACAACATTATACCCAAGAACAGAAGTAACTTATCAATAAGATTAGTAAATACTAATATGGTTTTATAAAAGTTAATATAATATTATTTATGAAAATATACATTAGATTTAAATTTAATAAATTTTGAATCTGATGTATATTTTTTATATATGTGGAAATAATTATAATGTAAAACTTAATAGAAACAAATGAATTACTCAATCTCCCCCATTTTATAAGGCCTCTATCCCCCATAGAGGTCTTATTTTTTATGTAGTATATAAAATAAATGAGGTTCAAATTTTATTATATTGGGTAAAATATGTAAAAATATTTTATTAAATATAAAAGATATTAATATAAAAATTATTTAAGAATTATATAATTAAAAACATTAAATACATAATAGATATGGTATAATGATATTTATAAGGAACGAATGTTCGAAAAAGGAGTGAGAGTTTTGGATTTTGACTTAAAATCAGATTTTAAACCAACGGGAGACCAACCCCAAGCTATAAAGTCAATTGTCACGGCTATAAACAACGATGAGAAGTTTTCAACAGTATTAGGGGTTACTGGTTCGGGAAAAACTTTTACAATGGCTAATATTATACAAGAAGTTAAAAAACCTACATTAATACTAGCTCACAATAAGACATTAGCGGCACAGTTATATAGTGAGTTTAAAGAATTTTTCCCAAATAATGCAGTTGAATATTTTGTAAGTTACTATGATTACTATCAACCAGAAGCTTACGTTGCACATAGTGATACATATATTGAAAAAGATGCAAGTATAAATGATGAAATAGATAAGTTAAGACATTCAGCAACAGCATCAATTTTAGAAAGAAAAGATGTAATAATAATATCATCAGTATCATGTATATACGGTTTAGGGGATCCAGAAGACTATAAAAAACTTATGGTATCTTTAAGACCAGGTATGGAAAAGGATAGAGATGATATTATTAAACAATTAATTGAGATACAATACGAAAGAAATGATATAAATTTTACAAGAGGTACATTTAGGGTTAGGGGAGATATATTAGAAATATTCCCCGCTAGTAACGATGAAAGAGCTATAAGAATAGAGTTCTTTGGAGATGAGATAGACAGAATAACTGAAATAGATTATGTTACAGGTAAAATAGCAGGGGTTAGAAATCATGTGGTGATATTCCCTGCATCTCACTATGTAACAACTCCAGAGAGAGTAGAAAAAGCAGTTATTGCAATAGAAGAAGAATTAGAAGATAGAATAAACTATTTTAAAGAAAATGATAAATTATTAGAAGCTCAAAGAATAGATCAAAGAACTAAATATGATGTAGAGATGTTAAAAGAAATAGGGTTCTGCCAGGGTATAGAGAACTACTCAAGACATATAACTGGTAGGAAGGCTGGAGAAAAGCCATATACATTAATGGATTTCTTCCCAGATGACTACTTAATAATAGTTGACGAGTCTCATGTAACTATACCACAGGTCAGAGGAATGTACGCAGGTGACAAATCAAGAAAAGGATCACTTATAGATAATGGATTTAGATTACCCTCAGCTTATGATAATAGACCACTAAACTTTAGTGAGTTTGAAGAAAATATTAATCAAATTCTATTTGTAACAGCAACACCTGGTCCTTATGAAATTGAACATTCAACTACAATAGCAGAGCAAATAATAAGACCAACAGGATTATTAGATCCTATAATTGAGGTTAGGCCTATAAATAATCAAATAGATAATTTAGTAGGTGAAATAAACCAAATAATTAAAAAGAAAGAAAGAGTATTAATAACTACTTTAACTAAAAAGATGAGTGAAGACTTAACTAACTATTTAAAAGAAATAGGTATAAAGGTTAAATATTTACACTCAGATATAGATACATTAGAAAGAGTGGAAATAATAAGAGATTTAAGATTAGGTAAATTTGATGTACTAGTAGGTATAAACTTACTAAGAGAAGGTCTAGATATACCTGAAGTTTCTCTTGTAGCAATATTAGATGCAGATAAAGAAGGATTCTTACGTTCGGAAACATCTTTAATACAAACTGTAGGTAGAGCTGCTAGAAACTCAGAAGGTAAAGTTATAATGTATGCTGATAAGATAACTAGATCGATGGAAAGTGCAATAGAAGAAACAAAAAGAAGAAGAGAAATACAAACGCTATATAATGAAGAACATGGAATAACACCGACTACTATTAAAAAAGGTGTAAGGAATGCTATAGAAGCAACTGTAGTTGCAGATGAAGAAGTTATCTATGGAATTAAAGAAAGTGATGATATAGAAGAAATAAGAAATAATATAGCTAGTTTACAAGCTGAAATGATGGAAGCTGCACAAAACCTACAATTTGAAAGAGCAGCTGAACTTAGAGATAAAATAAAACAGCTAGAGGAAAGGATACAAGAATAAATGGAAGATAAAATCATAATAAAAGGTGCCAAAGAGCATAACTTAAAAAATGTAAATTTAGAACTTCCTAGAAATAAATTTATAGTTTTTACAGGATTATCGGGATCTGGTAAATCTTCTTTAGCTTTTGACACTATATATGCAGAAGGTCAGAGAAGATATGTAGAGAGTTTATCTGCATATGCTAGACAATTTTTAGGACAAATGGAAAAGCCAAATGTAGAATACATAGAAGGATTATCGCCAGCTATATCAATAGATCAAAAAACTACTTCTAAAAATCCTCGTTCTACAGTAGGTACAGTTACAGAAATATATGATTATTTAAGACTATTATTTGCAAGAGTAGGGGAAGTTCATTGTTCTGTTTGCGGAGAAAAAATTAGCCAAATGACAGTTCAAGAAATAGTAGATAAAATGATGAATTTTCCAGAAAGAACAAAACTTCAAATATTATCTCCTGTAATCAGAGGTCAAAAAGGAACTCACAAAAAAGTATTAGATAATATAAAAAAAGAGGGATTTGTAAGAGTTAGAGTAAATGGAGAAAACTATGAAGTTACTGATGACATAGAATTAAGCAAAAATAAAAAACACAGCATAGAAGTTGTTGTAGATAGAATAGTAATTAAAGATGGCATAGAAGCTAGACTTGCAGACTCTATAGAAACAGCTATAAAGTTATCAGATGGACTTGTAATAGCTCAAATAATAGATGGTGAAGAAATACTTTATTCAACTAAATTTGCTTGTCCAGAACATGGTGTAGGAATTGAAGAATTATCTCCTAGAATGTTCTCATTTAATAGTCCATTTGGAGCATGTGATACTTGTAATGGTCTTGGAGAAAGTAGAGAAGTTGATCCTGATTTAGTTGTTCCAAATAAAGAGCTATCTATAAAACAAGGTGCAATAGCTGCATGGGGTTCAGTTGGAGCAAATGATGACACCTATTATAGTAAAATGGTACAAAGTTTAGCTGATAAATTTGGCGTATCTATAAATACTCCATTTAAAGATTTACCAGAAGATTTTGTAGAGGAACTACTTTATGGAAAAGATAATGTGATAGTAGAGTTTATATTTGAATCTAAATTTGGAGGAAGAAGACAATATAAAGCACCATTTGAAGGCGTAATAGTAAATTTAGAAAGAAGATATAGAGAAACAAATTCGGAATATTCTAGAGAAAAAATAGAAGAATATATGGCGGAAACACCTTGCCCAAAATGTAAGGGAGCAAGACTTAAAAAAGAAGTACTATCTGTATTAGTAGATGGGAAAAATATAATGGATGTGACAGATTTCTCTGTTAATGATCTTATAGAATTTATGGAGAATATAGATTTAACTGAAAAGCAAAAATTTATAGCTCATGAAATATTAAAAGAAATAAAAGGAAGAGCATCATTTTTAAGAGATGTTGGACTAGATTATTTAAATTTATCAAGAAAAGCAGGAACATTATCTGGTGGAGAAGCTCAACGTATAAGACTTGCAACTCAAATAGGATCAGCTCTTGTCGGAGTATTATATGTTCTTGATGAGCCAAGTATAGGTCTACACCAAAGAGATAATGATAGACTTATAGGAACTTTAAGACATTTAACTGATATAGGAAATACTCTTATAGTTGTAGAACACGATGAAGATACTATGAGAGAAGCTGATTATGTAGTAGATATTGGTCCTGGGGCTGGAGTTCATGGTGGAGAAATAGTTGCACAAGGAACTTTGGAAGAAATATTAGAAGATGAAGACTCAATAACAGGTCAATATTTAAGTGGTAAAAAGCAAATTTTAATACCAGAACAAACCAGAGAAGGTAATGGACAATTTATAGAGATAGTTAAAGCTACTGAAAACAACTTAAAGAACTTAAGTGTAAAATTACCTATGGGTAAATTTACTTGTATAACAGGTGTTTCAGGTTCGGGAAAAAGTACATTAATAAACGATATACTATATAAAGGTGTAGCAGGTAAGATAAACAAACTTAGAGAAAGACCTGGTAAACATAAAGAAATTAAGGGAATTGAAAATATAGATAAAATAATAAATATAGACCAAAGTCCAATAGGTAGAACTCCTCGTTCAAATCCAGCTACTTATACTGGAGTATTTGATATGATAAGAGATTTATTTGCAGCAACTAACGAGGCAAAAGCTAGAGGATATAAAAAAGGAAGATTTAGTTTTAATGTTAAAGGTGGAAGATGTGAAGCATGTAAGGGTGATGGTATAATAAAAATAGAAATGCACTTCCTTCCAGATGTTTATGTTCCTTGTGAGGTTTGTAAAGGAGAAAGATATAATAGAGAAACTTTACAAGTTAAATATAAGGACAAGACTATTTCAGATATATTAGATATGAACGTAGAAGAGGCTCTTAAATTCTTTGAAAACATACCTAATATAAAAAGAAAGTTAGAAACATTAATAGACGTAGGTCTTTCATATATTAAGTTAGGACAGCCTTCAACTCAATTATCAGGAGGAGAAGCTCAAAGAATAAAACTAGCTACAGAATTAAGTAAAAGACCAACAGGAAAAACTTTATACATCTTAGATGAACCTACAACAGGTTTACATATGGCAGATGTAGATAAGCTAATTCATGTATTACAAAGATTAGCTGATACAGGAAATAGTATAGTAGTAATAGAGCATAATCTAGATGTTATAAAAACATGTGATTATATAATAGACTTAGGGCCAGAAGGTGGATATAGAGGTGGAGAAATAGTAGCAACTGGAACTCCAAAAGAAGTATCAAAAGTAGAGGGTTCATATACAGGAATGTTCTTAAGAAAATATTTTGAATAAAAAATTCGCTTCGACCATATCGCTCAAATAATTCGTCCACACGTGGCTCAAACGACCTACAAACTTAAACTTAAATAATAGAAAAGACTATCTCAAATTAAGAGATAGTCTTTTTTATATATAATTAAAATTAAAATCTAAATCGTATTTCCATTTGCAACTAATTCTTTTTCATATTCAACTAATTCTGATTTAGAAGCGTATATGAAATGTCCTGGTCTTATTTCAACCCACTGCGGACTTTCCTTAGAATAATCATGCATATTAGGGTCATACTTTATACGAACTCTATCCTTTTCATAATCAGGATCAGGAAGAGGTATAGCCGATAGTAATGATTTAGTATATGGATGAAGAGGATGTTCATATAATTCATCAGCAGTAGTTAATTCAACTAACTTACCACGATGCATAACACCTATTCTATCACTTATATATTTAACCATTGAAAGGTCATGAGCAATAAATAAATAAGTAAGACCATTTTCTTTTTGTAACTTTCTAAGAAGGTTAACAACTTGAGCTTGAATAGAAACATCAAGGGCAGATATAGGCTCATCTGCAATTATAAACTTTGGTTCTATAGCTAAAGCACGAGCAATACCAATACGTTGTCTTTGACCACCAGAGAATTCATGAGGATATCTACTAGCATGTTGTTCGTTAAGACCAACAGTTCTTAAAAGTTCATAAACTTTATCTCTTCTTTCTTCTTTATTTTTACATAGACCATGAATATCTAAACCTTCAGCAATTATATCACTTACAGTCATACGAGGATTTAGACATGCCATAGGGTCTTGGAAAATCATTTGCATATTTTTATTTACATGATTTTTTTCATCTTTTTTTAATTTCTTAGAAGATATATTTTTCCCGTCAAATATAACTTCTCCACCAGTTGGGTCGTAAAGACGGATTATAGTTCTACCTGTAGTAGATTTTCCAGAACCAGATTCTCCAACTAATCCAAATGTTTCGCCTTCATATATATGAAAGCTTATATTATCAACTGCTTTAACAGTAGTATTTTTGTCAATTCTAAAGTATTGTTTTAAATTTTTAACTTCAAGTAATTTATTTCTACTCATCTATAGACACCTTCTTTCTTGATACATTGATAGGTTTCTCTGTTTTCTTAGCTAAAGGATGCAAAAGCCAAGTAGCAGCATAGTGAGTATCAGAAACTTTAAACATAGGTGGCTCAGCTAAACCATCTATCTTAAGCGCAAAGTCACTACGAAGAGAGAAGGCATCGCCTTTAGGTGGATGCATTAAATCTGGAGGAGTTCCAGGTATATTATATAAATCATTATCTCCTATATCTAGAGTTGGCATTGATCCTAAAAGACCCCAAGTATATGGATGTTGAGGATTATAGAATATATCACTAGATGTTCCGTATTCTACAATTTTACCAGCATACATAACTGCAACTCTATCAGCCATATTAGCAACAACCCCAAGGTCGTGAGTAATAAATATAAGAGCAGCCTCAGTTTTTTCTTGAAGGTCCTTCATAAGTTCTAGTATTTGAGCTTGTATAGTAACATCTAATGCAGTTGTAGGCTCATCTGCTATTAATACTTTAGGGTTACAAGCTAAAGATATAGCTATTACTATACGCTGTCTCATACCGCCAGAAAACTGATGTGGATATTGTTTAAATCTTTTCTCTGGTTCAGATATACCGACTAAATCTATAAGTTCTATAGCTTTTGTCTTAGCTTCATCTTTACCAAGGCCTTGGTGTTTTACAATACCTTCCATTATTTGCTTTCCTATAGTCATAGTAGGATTTAGAGAAGTCATAGGATCTTGGAATATCATTGCTATATCTTTACCCCTTAATTTTTCCATTTCACTTTCGCTAAGTTTAGTTAAATCTTTTCCATCAAATAATATTTCGCCATCTTTTATATAACCATTTGCAGATAAAATTCTCATGATAGTTTTACAAGCAACAGATTTACCTGAACCAGATTCTCCAACTATGGCTAAAGTTTCGCCTTTATGTAAATCAAATGTGACACCTCTAACGGCTTGAACTTCACCACCATAAGTGTTGAAATTAACACATAAGTTTTTAACTTCTAATAATTTTTCCAATTTACTCATCTCCCTTACTAATTATTGATTACGCATCTTAGGGTCAACTGCATCTCTTAAACCATCAGCTAATAAATTAAGAGCAAATATTAATGAACATACTACAATTGATGGTATGA
The DNA here is from genome assembly GCF_000499525.1 of Faecalimicrobium dakarense. GTDB lineage: Bacteria > Bacillota > Clostridia > Peptostreptococcales > Peptostreptococcaceae > Faecalimicrobium > Faecalimicrobium dakarense. Next base: position 9,073 of record NZ_HG529378.1, read on the forward strand.
ACATCATATATGGATAATTTTGCAATGCTTTGAATCCTTCGTTTATTAATACACCAAGTGATGCATCAGGTGGCTGAAGACCTAATCCTATAAAGCTTAAAAATGCTTCATAAAATATTGCCTGAGGTAGTGTAAACATAATCATTACTACAATAGGACCTATAACGTTAGGGAAAAGATGCTTAAGAATAAGCCTAAAATCAGAAGAACCTAAAGTTTTAGAAGCTAATACAAATTCTTGGTTTTTAAGTCTAAGTACATGTGAACGAACAACCCTAGCCATACCAGTCCATCCAGATACAGCCATTGCTAAAGAAATAGAGAATATACCAGGATCAAATACCATTATGAAAAGTGTGACAATAACTAATTGAGGAATACCTGTGATTATTTCAATTATACGTTGCATAACAATATCGACTTTTCCGCCATAGTAAGCAGAGATACCTCCGTAAGTAACACCTATAAGTAAATCAAATACAGCTGCTAACACTGCTATGAATAAAGAAACTCTGGCACCAGTCCAAGTACGAGTCCATATATCACGGCCAAGTGCATCTGTACCAAATAAATAATTCTCTTTTATATTTTTTTCTGCATATACATCAACGCCTTTTGAATCTTTACCATCCATTATACCTAAAGAAGATACAATAGGCATTTTAGGTGGTATTTTAACGTGTCTTAAATTCTGAGATTTATAATCATATTTAGAAAACATAGGAGCAAATATAGCCATTAAGACAATGCTTATAAGGATAAGCAATCCTACTACAGCTCCTTTATTTTTAAATAATCTTTTTCGAGCATCTTGCCAGAAAGTTAGACTTTCTCTAGTAATAGCCTCATTATCACCTGTCTGTACAGGAGTAGGCTCAAATAAATCTGCTGTTAATTTTACTTCTTGACCATCAATTATTACTTTATCAACCATTTTATTTACCTCCTGCCAAACGAATTCTTGGATCTATTACGCCGTAAAGGACATCAACTATTAAAATAACTGCTATATAAAAAGCACTATAAAGTATAGCAACTCCTGAAATTATAAATAAATCATTAATAGATATAGCAGTGACTAATAAATCACCTATACCAGGAACAGCAAAAACCTTCTCTACAACTAAAGAACCAGTAAGTAGACCTGCAGCTAAAGGTCCTAAAATAGTTATAACAGGTATTAAGGCATTTCTAAGAGCGTGCTTTAAAATAACAGTAGATTTTTTTAATCCTTTTGCCTTAGCTGTAACTATGTAGTCAGCATTTAATACTTCAACAAGCTCTGTTCTAGTAAAACGAGCTACACTTGATATTGTAAAGAATGAAAGTGCAATAGATGGAAGTATAGTCCAGACATATCTGAAATCTGATCCTAAAGGAACTCCCCAAGTTATAGGTAGTATTTTAAATTTACTTGCGACATATAATTGGAGTGTAGCTGCAAACACAAAGGATGGAACAGAAACCCCTATTACTGAAAGGATGGTACAAGTATAATCCCAAATAGTATTTCTTTTAAGTGCAGCAATAATTCCAAGTGCTAATCCTACGAAAGTACCTAAAACTAAAGATTGAGCTCCAAGTAAAGCAGAAGGACCTATACGACTAGCTATAATATCTTCAACCTTTTTGTTAGCTTGCTTGAAAGAAGTACCAAGATCACCTTTGAATACACCTGTTAGGTATCTTACATATTGAACAGGAACGGGATCGTCTAAACCATAAGTAGCTTCCAATCTAGCAATTTGTTGAGGATTTAACTTTTGCTCATTAAATGGACTACCTGGAAGAAGCCTTACTAAGAAAAAAGTAACTGATATAACTACAAATAAAGTGACAAACATATATGCAATACGTTTCAATATATAGCGAAACACCGCTATCCCCCCTTTTTTATTTTTTTACTAAAACCACGAATATTGAGTGATATAAACTCTTAGAATAATAACTTATATAGTTTTATATGTTTATGATATGACAATAAAACTTATACCAATAGAAGTGATTGATATTAATAGACCAGATATTAATAAACTATTTGTAAGGTGAAAGCTATTTTGCCTACAAATATAATCTTCGATTGTTATGTTATTATCCTCTGGTAATATTCCCTTTCTTCTTTGAAACTGTTGACTTATTTTATTAAAGGAGAAAAGTGTAATATTAAAGAATCCTTTTTCCCAAACGAAACACAATAATCCGAAAAGGAAATAAATCATTCCTACAATAAACGCGCAATTTAGAAATGAATATGTACTAAATTTGTTGATAATTGAATATAATATACTAACAATAGCGTCAATTGCAAGAAGATGTAATACGTTTTTCATATTGAACCGCCTTTCGAAATTATTTATTATTCTAATTGTAGTACCATAATAAAGTATTTTCAAGTTTAAATTAATATTTTTGTATAAAAAAATTTTTTTGATTAAAAAAATCAGAAAATTTAAAAAACAAATGATTTTTCTTCAAACATGTTATATAATAAATTTTAAACATATGAGTTTATTTATAAAAAGGTATATGGGAGGGTGATAGTTATGTTTTTAAAAAGAAAAATATCAGTGCTGGCAACAATAGCACTAGTAAGTTCAAGCTTACTTGTTGGATGTAGTAGTTCTAAAGGTGGAGGAGAAGCTAGTTCAGAAGAAGTTCTTGCAAATAAGAATGCAAGAAATGCGATAGCAATGGCTATAGATAAGCAGGCTTTATGTGATGTTATATTAAATAATGGATCAACTCCATCAAACACATTTACATCATCTAACTTAGCCTTCGATAACGGAAAAGATTATGCAGAACTTACTAAGGATATGGGTATGGCATATGATGAAGACAAAGCTAAGGAAGCATGGAAAAAAGCTAAAGAAGAGGTTGGGTTTGATACAGTTACACTTGAGTTATTAACATTTGATCATGACTCAGGAAAAAGAACAGGGGAATTTGTTCAAGGAGAATTAAGTGATGCATTAGAAGGATTAACTGTAGAAGTTAAAAATCTTCCATTTAAACAAAAGCTAGCAGAAGAGACTGCTGGAAACTTTGATTTAGCTTATTCAGGATGGGGAGCAGATTATCCAGACCCATTAACATTCTTAGTAACAATGCAAAGTGGAAATCAATTCTCTAAGCAAGTTGGATATAATAGTGATGAATTTAATAAATTAGTAGATGAAGCTACAAAGGCAGACAGTACTACTGATGCTTATAAAAAATACGCAGAAGCAGAAAAACTTATGTTGGAAGATGGATTCTTAGCTCCAATACAACAAAAAGGAAGAACTTATTTAGAGAAACCTTATGTTTCAGGAATAATAAATTATTCTTGGGGACCTGATTATGACTATAGACATGCAGATGTAGATAAGCCAGAAAAAGTTCTTAATATAGATATAACTTCAGATATACCTACAATGGATCCAAGTAAAGCAACAGACGTTTCATCTTTCACAGTTATGAATAACACTATGGAGGGATTAACTAGAATAGATAAAGATGGTAAAGTTGAACCAGGAGTAGCAGAGTCTTGGGAGGTTTCTGAAGATGGATTAACTTGGACTTTCAAACTAAGAAAAGATTCTAAATGGTCAAATGGAGAGCCTGTAACAGCTAAAGACTTTGAGTATTCTTGGAAGAGAACATTAAACCCTGAAACAGCATCTGAGTATGGATACATAATGAATGATATAGCAGGAGCTCCAGAAGCAACTGATAAAGGTTCAGAAGGTGTAGGAGTTAAAGCTGTTGATGATCATACTTTAGAGGTTAAATTAAACAGAAAAGTTTCTTACTTCCCTGAATTAGTATCATTCCAAGTATTCTACCCTCAAAATCAAAAATTTGTTGAGGCTCAAGGAGAAAAATATGGTACTACAGCAGAAACTCAACTATACAATGGACCATTTACTTTAACAAGTTGGAAAGTAGAAGACCAATATACTATGACTAAAAACCCTGGATATTGGAATAAAAATATAATCAAATTAGATACTATAAATACTAAAGTAGTTAAAGAGACTAGTGCTTCAGTTAACTTATATGAAGATGGTCAAATAGATAGATGTCTATTAGATTCTGACTATGTTGATAAATATAAAGATAGCAAAGAAATACACAACTACGGCCAAGCGTCTACATTCTTCTTACAAGTAAATGGTGGTAGAGGTGCTTCTAAATAAATTAAATATTTACATTTATAATGCATTTCAAGTAGTTCGATAATAAGCTACTTTAAAGATATTTAAAAGTAAATTTATTGCTTATAATAAAGCGTAGATATAAATCAGTTTTAACTGTTTTATATCTACGCTTTTATTTTTGATAAAATAATCTATGGGAATAATTTATTCTTTTAGGGTATAATTCTAATATGAAAATATAAACGTCGGAGGTAATAAATTGTTTGACATACAGGATCATTTAAAGAAACTTCCAGCTGAGCCTGGTGTGTATTTAATGAAAGATAAATTTGATAATATTATATATGTAGGAAAGGCTATATCTTTAAAAAATAGAGTAAGACAATACTTTCAATCATCGAAAAATCATCCTTCAAAAGTAAAATCTATGGTTAAAAATATATATAAATTTGAGTACATTATTACAGATTCAGAACTAGAAGCACTAATATTAGAATGTAATCTAATTAAACAATATAGGCCGAAGTATAATGTTTTATTAAGGGATGATAAAACATATCCATATATTAAAGTAACAACTAATGAGGACTATCCTAGGATATTAAAAGTTAGAAAAGTGCTAAAGGATAAGGCAAGGTATTTTGGTCCGTATACAAATACAACAGCAGTTAATGATACATTAGAAATAATAAGAAATACTTATCCAATAAGGACATGTAATATAGACATAGATAGAGCTATAAAAAACAAAGTAAGACCATGCTTAAATATGCATATAAAAAAATGTGTTGGTCCATGCACAGGAATTGTTACAAAAGAAGAATACAGTAAAATGATAGAGGAAATAATACTATTTTTATCTGGAAAAGAAGAAAAATTAATAGAGTTATTAAAAGACAAAATGAATAAATGTGCTATGGATTTTAATTTTGAAGATGCAGCTATATATAGAGATAAAATTAGAAGTCTAGAAGAAATGATGCAAAAACAAAAGATAGACGCTACTACCTCAGATTTAAATCAAGATGTAATTGCCATGGCTAGAGCTCATGATGAAGCTTGCGTTCAAGTATTCTTTGTTAGAAATGGTAAAATAGTAGGTAGAGAACACTTTATATTAGAAGGTGTAATGGATAGCCCAAGAGAGTCTATATTAGGATCATTTGTTAAGCAATTCTATATGGAACAAGAATACATACCAAAGGAATTAATAGTAGAAGACGAAATAGAAGATAGCTTTATATTAGAAGAGTGGTTATCGGCTAAAAAAGGTCAAAAGGTAATAATAAGGGTACCTCAAAAGGGTGAAAAGAAAAATCTTGTTGAAATGGTAAGGAAAAATGCAGTAGAGTATTTAGAAAAATTCTCTGATATGAATAAAAGAAAGTATGAAAAAAGTATAGGTGCATTAGAAGAATTAAAACAAATACTGGATTTAGAAAGTATACCAAAAAGAATAGAATCATTTGATATTTCTAATATACAAGGAGTGGATTCAATCGGTTCTATGGTTGTATTTACAAATGGAAAAAAAGATAAAAAAGAATACCGTAGATACAAGATAAAAACTGTAATAGGGCCAAATGATTACGACTCTATGGCAGAAATAGTAGAAAGAAGATTAAAATATGGAAATTTACCTGATTTAATACTATTAGATGGGGGAAAAGGTCAAGTAAGCTCTGTTAAAAAGGTTTTAGACTTATATAATGTAGAAATTCCTCTATGGGGAATGTATAAAGATGATAAACATAGAACGAAGGGATTAATTTCCCAGGAAAAGGAGATAGAATTAGATAAAACATCTAATTTGTATAGATTTGTCGCAAGCATTCAAGAAGAAGTTCATAATTATGCTATAACATATCATAGAAGTCTAAGAAACAAAACTTTGACAAAATCAGTATTAGATGATATACAAGGAATAGGAGAAAAAAGAAAAAAAGCACTACTAGGTCACTTTAAGGATATAGAAGCTATAAAAAGTGCTACTTTTGAAGAATTACTAGAAGTAGAGGGGATGAATAAAGCTTCTTGCGAAAGTGTGTATAACTTCTTTAAACAGTAGGAAATTATAATTTCCTACCGCTTACCTTGAGCAACGGACCTGATTTGTAGGTCGTTGGCGAAATGAGCAAAGCGAATTTTTCAGAAAGGGATAAAGAGTATGAATTTAATCGATAAGGTATCAATAAAAGATATAATAAGAGATTTAAATTTAGAAGTAGTTTATATGCCTGAAAATAAGGATTACTATGTATATTCTCAGGATATAAATAGGCCAGGGTTACAATTTGCTGGGTATTTTGAATACTTTGCATATGACAGAATACAAATAGTAGGTAAGACAGAGTATAATTTTTTTAGTTATATCGATGATGAAACAAGAGAAAATGTTCTAGATAAATTTTTCTCACATGAAATTCCCGCATTGATAGTATCTAGGGAATTAGAAGTAAAGCCAGATGTTATAAAGTATGCAAAAAAATACAATAGAGTAGTTTTAAGCACACAAAGAAATACTACAAGGCTTATAAATAGGCTATCAAATTATCTAGACGATAGGTTGGCTCCCTACACAACCTTACATGGGGTTTTAGTGGATGTATATGGAATCGGAGTATTAATAAAGGGTGAGAGTAGCATAGGTAAATCAGAAACAGCATTGGAGTTAATCCAAAGAGGTCATAGATTAATCGCTGATGATGCCGTAGAAATAAGAAAGCTAGATGAGAGCATACTTTCTGGTCGATCTCCTGAACTTCTTAAACATTTCTTAGAAATAAGAGGTATAGGAATAATAGATGTAAGAAGTTTATATGGGGTAGGAGCAGTTAAGAATTCTAAGACTATAGATTTAGTAGTTCATTTAGAAGGATGGGATGAAGGTAAATACTATGATAGACTTGGATTAGATAAAGAGTATGAAGAAATACTAGGTATAAAAGTTGAAAAATTAGTTGTACCAGTTAAACCTGGTAGAAATACAGCAATGATACTTGAGGTGGCAGCTATGAACTTTAGACAAAAAGGTATGGGGTATGATGCAGCTCAAGAGTTTACAAAGAAGTTATCTAATTTAATAGACTCTAAATAATAAAAAAGGGTTGGCATTAGCCAATCCTTTTTTATATAAATAATTTTAGATTACTCACAAGTAGACTCTGCTAATTTACTACAATTACATGAATTAGATTCTTCATATACTGCGCTTTTATCAAAATAATAAGTATGAAGATATTTATGGGCAATCTCACTATAAGGTTCTTCTAAGAAATTATTATATAAAGCAACAATAGATGGATTTTCATGAGATTTACGAAGCCTTTTACTGCTATCTATAGCATATAATGCGTTAGAACGTTTTTTAACTATATCATAGTCTCCTAAATGGTAAGGTTGACCAGCGCCACCTATACATCCTCCAGGGCAAGCCATTATTTCTATAATATGATACTTAGAATTTCCTAAAGCAACTTCGTCCATAACCTTTCTAGCGTTGCCAAGACTGTTAGCTACACAAACATTTACTATTGTGCCATCTATATTTATACTAGCTTCCTTTATACCTTCTAGTCCTCTTACAGAATTAAAATTAACATCAGTTAATTCTTTGTCTGTTACCCACTCATATGCAGTACGAAGAGCAGCTTCTAAAACACCACCAGAAGTTCCAAATAAATCAGCAGCACCACTAGATTGACCTAGAGGATTATCAAATTCTTCTTCCTCAAGGCTAGCTAAATCTATACCGGCTTCCTTTATCATCTTAGCTAATTCTCTAGTAGTAATAACTATATCTACATCAAGAACATTATCTTGACCTAGTTCATGTCTTGCACATTCATATTTTTTAGCTACACAAGGCATTATAGATACTACAGATATATTTTCTGGAGCTATATTTAATACTTTAGGGCCGTAATAATTTTTAGCTATAGATCCAAACATTTCCTGAGGTGATTTACAGCTAGAAGTTAAGTTTAGAAGTTGAGGATAATTATGTTCAATGAAGTTTACCCATGCAGGACAGCAACTTGTTAGTATTGGAAGGTTATGATTTTCTTTCAAACGGTGTAAAAACTCAGAAGCTTCTTCTAAAATTGTAAGGTCAGCTGCAAAGTTAGTGTCAAATACGTGCTTAAATCCTAGAGATCTTATAGCAGCAACCATTTTTCCTGTGGATATAGACCCAGGTTCTAAACCAAATTCTTCACCAATAGCAACCCTTACTGCAGGGGCCACCTGAACAACGACAACTTTTTGAGTTTGATTTAATATATCCCATGCAGTAGAAACATTATTAACTTCAGTCAAAGCTCCTGTTGGACAGACTGCTATACATTGGCCACAGAATGTACACTCAGTATTGCATAGTTCAGTATTGAAAAATGTTCCAACTTGCGTGTTAAAACCACGGTTAACTCCAGAAAGTACTCCTACAGTTTGTATCTCATTGCACATTGTTTCACATCTTCTACATAAAATACATTTATTATAATCTTTTACTATTGATTTTGATGATGTATCCATAGGAGCGTAAGACATTTCACCTTCAAATTTTATATCTCTTATTCCTAAGTCAGAAGCTATATTTTGTAATTCACAATTTCCATTCTTATCACAAGACAAGCAATCTTTAGGATGGTCTGATAGTAGTAGTTCTACAACATTTTTACGAGCTTTTAAGGCTTCATTAGTATTAGTTTTAACATTCATACCTTCTTTAACAAGAGTTCCACAAGCTGGGACTAAACCTCTACCTGCACTTACCATACATATACGACAAGATGCGCATTGATTAACCATATTTATTTCATCCATGTGTAAATGGCAAAGGTTAGGTATTTTAACATTTACTTGTTTAGCAGCTTCTAATATAGTGGTACCTTTAGGAACTGAAACAGACTTACCATTTATAGTTAAATTAACTAAACTCATTAATATTCCCCCTAAACTAAAATTATTGCTTAATTATAGCGTTGAATTTACATGAATCCATACAAGCACCACATTTTAAGCACTTTGTAGTATCGATTAAATGCTTTTCTTTTACTTTTCCAGTTATACATCCAGCAGGACATATCTTAGAACATTTAGTACAACCTTTACAATCATCAGTTATAACAAAATCTAGTAGTGCTTGGCATTGACCAGATGGACATTTTCTATCTACAACATGAGCTAAATATTCATCGTAGAAGCAATCAAGTGTGCTTAAAACTGGGTTAGGAGCACATTTACCAAGACCACATAAAGAAGTGGTTTTAATAGTTGTAGCTAATTCCTTTAAATCAATTAAATCCTTTTCGCATCCTTTACCTTCAGTTATTTTAGTAAGAATTTCTAAAAGTCTTTTATTTCCTATACGGCATGGAGTACATTTACCACATGATTCTTCAACAGTAAATTCAAGGAAGAATTTGCATATATTAACCATACAATCTGAATCATCAAGTACAAGCATACCACCAGAACCCATCATAGATCCTATTGAACTTAATGATTTAAAATCTATAGGAGTATCTAAATTATTAGAAGCAATACATCCACCAGATGGACCTCCGGTTTGAACAGCTTTAAACTCTCTATTATTAGGGATGCCTCCACCTATTTCATATACTATTTCTCTTAGAGTTGTTCCCATTGGAACTTCAACAAGGCCGACGTTATTAATTTTTCCACCAAGAGCAAATACCTTAGTACCAGAAGAATCTTCTGTACCATATTCAGTAAACCAAGAAGCACCTTTATTAATGATTGCTGGTATATTAGCAAAAGTCTCAACATTATTTAAACAAGTTGGAACGTCCCAAAGGCCACGTTTAGAAGCACTGAATGTTTTCATTCTAGGTTCTCCACGTTTACCTTCAATTGAATTAATTAGGGCAGTACCTTCACCGCAAACAAAAGCTCCAGCACCATACTTTAATTCGATTTTAAAATTAAAGTCTGTACCAAGTATATTTTCACCAAGCAAACCAGCTTCTTCAGCTTGATTAATAGCTATTTTTAATCTTTCAATAGCAAGAGGATATTCAGCCCTTATATATATATATCCAGTATCAGCACCAATAGCATAACCACATATAGCCATTGCCTCTAATACACTATGAGGATCTCCCTCAAGTATAGATCTATCCATAAACGCTCCAGGGTCACCTTCATCAGCATTACATACAACATATTTTTGGCCAGGAGCTGTTTGTGAAGAAGACTCCCATTTAACTCCGGTAGGGAATCCTGCTCCACCTCTACCTCTTAATCCAGAAGTTTTCACTTCTGATATAACATCTTCAGGTTTTAAGTCACAGATACATTTTCCTAAAGCTACATATCCATTAGCACCTATGTATTCTCCAATATTCTCAGGATTTATATGGCCACAATTTCTAAGGGCAACCCTTGATTGCTTTTTATAGAAAGACATGTCATCATGTTTTTCAACTTTTTTATGATCTAAAGAAGGTTCTTCAAATAATAGCCTTTCAACTACTTTATTATTAACTATATGTTCCGTAAATAATTCTTTAGCATCGGAAGGTGTTACCTCTACATAAAATACATTATCAGGGAAAATTTTAACTATAGGACCTTTAGCGCAGAAACCAAAGCAACCAGTTAAGTGGACTTTAACTTCATTTTCAAGACCTGCATTTTTTATTTCATATTTTAAATTTTCAATTATATCCAAACTATCTGCAGAAGTACAGCCAGTACCACCACAAACTAGAATTTCTCTTTTTGTAAGGTTTTCTTTAGTATGATTTTCTCTTAAATCAAGAGTTGGTTTTAACACAGTGACTAAATCTTTTAACTGATCAAATGATACTATTTTATTCATCATTCATCACCCCTTAGCAATTTAATTCTAAATTTTTATAATGGCTTAATATTTCGCATACTGATTCTGGTTTTACCTTTCCATAAACTTTTCCATTAATAACTACAACAGGAGCTAATCCACAAGCTCCTACACATCTTAGCCCTTCAAGGCTAAACTTAAGGTCTTTAGTTGTTTCTCCAGATTTTATACCAAGTTCTTTTTCAAATTCAGCAAGTATTTTATCTGCACCTTTTACAAAACATACAGTACCTAGACATACACTGATTTTATATTTTCCTATAGGTTCAGTGGTAAAGTATGAATAAAAACTTACAACTCCATAAACTTTAGATGGTGCAACATCTAGCTTTTTAGCTATATAGAGTTGTACTTCTTGAGGTAGATAGCCAAATATACCTTGAGCATGGTGAAGCACTTGTATTAAAGAGCCTTCTTTAGTTTCAAGAGTATCAACAAAACTATCTAACTCTTCAAATAACTGTTTATTGCGTGAAATAAAATCGCACATACAAATCCCCCTTTGTTTTAATATTATTTTGTTTTTTCTTAACTAGTAAGTAATTATGATTTAAAATTAAATATTGGGCAAAATTAAGAAATTTATAAAGATGAATGACTTATAAGAAGATACAAAAGCCTGCTTTGGTTTGAAATTGAAATGGTTATTTTATGATAAGTATATTATAGTATATAACCACTTCAAAATGGCAATAAACAAAAAATTAACGGAAAACGTTTGACATTAACTGTTAAATTTTAATTTATAAATATTTTAGTATACAAATATTAAAAAATACTATATAAAAGTATAAATAAATTTAAATCAAAAAATTCCTAATATAAACATTTATATTAGGAATTTATAAAATTATAATCTATATTTTATAGAACAGGAGATAAAAGTCTAGAAATAGATTCTTTAAATCTCATATAAGTAGACCTAGAATTATAAATCTCTGCTGTGATTTCTTTTGAGTTTAATATATCATTTGCGAATATTAATCTTTGTTTTTTAGCAATTTCAGAAGAATAAATAAATGCATTTACTTCAAAGTTTAATTCGAAACTTCTTATATCCATATTTGCAGTCCCTACTGAACAAATAGAATCATCCATTACAATAGTTTTTGCATGTAAGAACGAACCTTCATCATAAGTGTAGAGTTTAGCTCCAAATTTTAATAATTCTCCAGCGTATGAGCAAGATGCCCAATAGACGAAAGGATGATCTGGTTTGGATGGAATCATAATTCTCACATCTACACCTGATAAGCAAGCTATCTTTAATGTATCAGTAAGGGTTTGATCTAAAATAAAGTATGGACTTTGTATATATACATATCTTTTTGCCTTTTGTATCATCTTAATATACCCATATTTTATCTCATCTAAATCAGTAATATCAGGACCACTAGATACAATTTGTATTCCAATGTCTTTATTAGGATTAGAATTTGAGTTAGAGGTATAGCATGTCTCATTAAAGTACTTATTTAAATCTAAATCTTCTTTAGTTGTGTATCTCCAATCAAGAATAAATCTTATATTTAGATCCCTTACACAATCTCCTGTAAGTCTAAGGTGAGTATCTCTCCAATTTCCAAATCTAGGGTCTTTACCTAAGTATTCATCGCCAATATTATTTCCTCCAATGAATCCTACATTTCCATCTATAACTACAATTTTACGGTGATTTCTATAATTTAAGTTAAAGTTTATGATTTTAAGAAAAGAAGGGAAGAATGCACCAACTTTAACACCTGCATTTTTTAATTTCAATACAGACTTATCAGTAAATAATCTACTTCCAACCTCATCATATAAAAGTCTTACCTCAACACCTTCTTTAACCTTATTTATAAGAATATCAATTATTTTATTTCCAATTTCATCATCTTTAAATATATAAAATTGTATATTTATATATTGCTTAGCATTTTTTAATTCTTCTAAAAGAGAGTCAAAGAAACTATTACACTCTGAATATATATCTACATCGTTGTTAGTTGTAAAATTAGCATCATTTGAATTAGCTAAAGCATAAATCATATCTCGATGCTCTACTATATTAGAGTCTAGTTCATGATCATACTCAAGTCTTACTTGAGTATCTAATATATTTTTCTTTATAATTTTATCCTCAGCTTCTTTTATTTTAAACATATTATCCTTAGGTATGCCACGACCTACAACTAAGTATAGAATACATCCTGCAGCAGGTAAAATGATTAATATCATAACCCAAGCTATAGTAGTTTCAGTCTTACGCTTTTCTCTGAATAAGAGGTTTAATACAGCTAAGAAGTTTATTAAATATACAATTGTAATAGCTATTGAGTAGGCAAAATCTTTATAAAATGACAAGTGCAATGTGAAAATTCCTCCTTTTATAAATATAAATGTTTATAATGCTTAATAAATAGGTATATTAACATTATAATCATTATACAGTCAATACATAAAAACTAAAAGATATAAAAAAAGGCTGCCTATTAAATATAGAACAACCTTTTTATCTTCACATATATTAAAAATTATTTAATTATATTAAGCAGCTTTGTTTGATTCAGAACCTTCATTCTTAGTCTCAAATATAAAGAAGTATATAGCAGCAACGAATACTGCACCACCTATTATATTACCTATTGTAACAGGTAATAAGTTATTTACAAATATATTAGGTACAGTTATAACAGATGCATCGGCTACAGTCTTGTGAGCAGCCTCTAGGAACATTGGGTTAGATTTTGCAAATAAACCACCGAATAAATATCCCATATTTGCAACACTATGCTCAAATCCAGCACATATGAATAAGAATATACCAAAGAAAGTAGCTAATATTTTACCAGTTATATCTTTAGCACCGTAACTCATCCAAACAGTAGCACAAACTAACCAGTTACATAATATACCTGAAACTAAAGCAGGAATAAAGCTATATCCTAGTTTACCTATTGAAGTTTTAACTACAACCCCTCCGTATAGACCATTACTCCAATCAAATACTCCTGATAAACTTACCATCCAAGCTACTAAAGCAGCACCAATTAAGTTACCTATCCAAACTAATGCCCAGTTCTTGAAAGCTTGTCCCCAAGTTACTTTTTTCTTTAAAGCAGCTAAAGTAATAAGTATATTACCAGTAAATAAATCCGCGCCAGCTACTAAAACAGCTATTAGTCCAACAGGGAACATTAAACCAGCAACCATTTTACCTAATCCGTAAGTTGCAGGATTTGCTAATAAGTTATAAGAAGCTGCAATTGATCCTAAAGCACCGAATGCTATATAAGCACCAGCTAAGAATGCAGAAGCTAAAACTTTTTTTGCAGGTGTGTTAACTTTTTTTATACCAGCTTCAATAGTATATTTAGCTATTTCTGCTGGGTAAAGCATCTTTTTATCTGACATTTAAAAGTCCTCCTTGAATATTAATTAGAATAATCAATTTTAAAATTTCATTTTAATTTTATGCATACATATACAACATTTGTAATTATACATCAAAAATTTTTTTTTGTATACATTAAACACCACAAGTTTTTGATTAAAGTATATATAAAAAAATTTTTATGTTAAAAAATTAATTATACAGCATGAAAAAGTATAATATTGGATTTTTACTAAAAATAAATTAGGAGTAAAACATATATTACTAGATATAAAAATGCAAAATTTATAAAATTAAATTAATCAATGGGAACTTAAAAGTGCTACAATATTTTATAAGCTTATTAAATAAAAATAGGGGGTGGATTTATGGACAAAAGATTCTTAACACCCGGGGAAATAGCAGAAGCTATGGTAAATGTAAGTATAAAAAGGGCAGGACTTGCTACCAAGCCATGTCTTTTGTTAGGAATACTTGCAGGTATTTTTATTGGCTTAGGGGGATTAGGTAATATTATATTTACCCAAACTCTCGCAGGAATAGATCCAGGATTAGCAAAATTTGCAGGAGGTATAGTATTTCCAGTTGGACTTATGCTAGTTGTTATGTGTGGTGCAGAGTTATTTACAGGTAACAATTTAATGTCATTAGCAGTAATGGAGAAAAAAATATCCATAGGACAGATGTTTAGAAATTGGGGATTAGTATACACAGCTAATTTTATAGGGTCATTATTTTTAGTTTTACTTGTTTTTTATTCATCAACATTAACTGGAGATGCTGCAACAAAGACAATTGCAGTGGCAGAAGGTAAGGTTGCTTTGACTTTTTCAGAAGCATTTTTTAAAGGAATACTTTGTAATATGTTAGTTGTTTTATCTGTATGGATGGCAACAGCTGCTCAAGATGTAGTATCTAAAATATTTGCATGTTGGTTTCCTATAATGCTATTTGTATTATGTGGATTTGAACATAGTGTTGCAAATATGTTTTTTATACCAATGGGAATGGTCTTAGGAGCTAATGTAGGGATCACTCAACTTATTATGAATTTAGTTCCAGTCACATTAGGAAATATAGTTGGTGGTGCTATAATAATTCCTTTTATGTACCGTAATTGTTATTTAAATAAAAAAGTAAAAACTACAGAAAAAATATGATAGAAATTTTGGCGTTGATATAGATATATCAACGCTTTTTTAATTTACTTTAAACTCTTTATATATTGTTATTTTTTTTTTAATACATTATTATATTAAATATATGAAATTAATTATGAAATTAATAATATAGTTTAACATAGATAAATAATGAATAAATAGTATAAACTAGGAGGAAATATATGAATAAAGAATATATATATGAAAATTTATTAAATATATTAGATAAGGAAGATATAAAACTGGATGAACCTATGAAAAAGCACATTTCTTTTAGGGTTGGTGGTCCAGCTGACATATTAGTAAAGCCAAGAACAGAAGAACAATTAAAAAATGTTTTTTCTTTAATAAAGAAGGAAAATATTCCTTATCTAGTAATTGGAAATGGTTCAAACCTTTTGATAAAAGACGGAGGTATTAGAGGTATAGTAATAGAGATCTCAGATAACTTTAATGCATTCAGTATAGAAGGGAATAAGCTTACAGTTCAATCAGGAGCATTACTTTCTGTAGTAGGGAAGGCTGTTTTAAGAGAAGAATTAAAAGGATTTGAATTTGCAGCTGGCATACCAGGAACGATAGGTGGAGCATTAGCTATGAATGCAGGAGCTTATGGTGGGGAAATGAAAGATATGATTAAATCTGTAAGAATTATGGATACAGATGGAAATATAGTAGAATTTACAAATGAGCAAATGGAATTTGGTTATAGAAGAAGTATACTTTCTAAAACAGATTACGTAGTATTATCAGCAGAAATAGAACTTGAAAAAGGAAACTATGATGAAATAAAGGCTAAAATGGCTGATTTCACACAAAGAAGAGTTACAAAACAACCATTAAGCTTACCAAGTGCTGGAAGCACATTTAAAAGACCTGAAGGAAATTTCGCAGGAAAATTAATAGAAGACAGCGGTCTTAGAGGACTTACATTAAGAGGAGCTCAAGTATCTGAAAAACATTGTGGATTTGTTGTTAATCTAGGTAATGCAAATGCAAAAGATCTTTTAGACTTAATGTATGTAGTTAAGAGCACTGTAAAAACTAAATTTGGAGTAATGCTAGAGGAAGAAGTAAAAATACTCGGAGAGGATTAACAAATGGAAATATTAGCA
The DNA here is from genome assembly GCF_000499525.1 of Faecalimicrobium dakarense. Taxonomy (GTDB): domain Bacteria; phylum Bacillota; class Clostridia; order Peptostreptococcales; family Peptostreptococcaceae; genus Faecalimicrobium; species Faecalimicrobium dakarense. The sequence goes on from NZ_HG529378.1 coordinate 25,731, forward strand.
GATTATCATACACATACAGTATATAGCCATGGAAAAGGTACAATAGAAGATAATGTTAAGGAAGCTATTTCTAAAGGCATAAAAACCATAGGAATATCAGATCATGGATACAAACATATAAGCTTTGGAGTTAAAATAAATGATATCTATAAAATGAGAGAAGAAATAGATGATTTAAATATGAAATACGACAATATCAATATTCTTTTAGGAATGGAATGTAATATATTAGATGATAATGGTAATATAGATATAAATGACAAGATTATTGACTCATTGGATTATGTTATGGCAGGTTACCACTTTGGTTCGACACCTACTTCATTAAGAAGTATGTTGAATCACTGCAACAATTATATAATAAAGAATGAAAAATCTAAAGAATATAATACAAAGGCTTTAATAAATGCAATGAAAAAAAATGATATATTTATAATAACTCACCCTGGTGATAAGGGAGATATTTATATTGAAGAGGTTGCAAAAATAGCCAAACAGACAGATACTAAACTAGAAATAAATAGTAGCCATGGTTTTTTAAATGCTAATCAATTAAAACAAATAAAGAATATAGGGAATAAATTTATTATTGGTTCTGATGCTCATATACCAGAAAATGTAGGAAACTTTGAGCTAGCTATGAAAATTGCAAAAGAAGCAAATTTAGATTTATCATTAATAGAAAACATAAAAATATAGTTAAAAAAAGGGGGAGAAAAGATGAAATTCGTAATAGTAACAGGTCTTTCAGGATCAGGAAAAAGTGAAACTATGAGGGCTTTAGAGGATATGGGATTTTATTGTGTAGATAACTTACCTCCTGCACTAATAACTAAATTTGCAGAATTATGCTATCAACCTAATTCAAGTATTGATAAAGTTGCCTTAGGTATAGATATAAGAGGTAGAAAATTTTTTAAAGAACTTCATGAAAGTTTAAACTACCTTCAAGAACAAAACTATAAATATGAAATATTATATTTAGAGTGTGCAGATGATGTATTATTAAAAAGATATAAAATGACAAGAAGAAATCATCCATTATCTATAGACATACAAATACCTGAAGGTATAAAGATGGAAAGACGTATAATGGAACCTTTAAAGGAAATATCAAATTGTATAATAGATACAACAAATATGAAACCGAAGGACCTTAAAGAGGAAGTTAGTAAAATATACTCTGTTGGAGAAGAAAATCCGAACCTAACTATATCAGTTGTTTCTTTTGGATTTAAACATGGAATACCGGCAGATTGTGATTTATTATTTGATGTAAGATTTCTTCCAAACCCATATTATGAAGAAGAGTTAAGACCTAAAACTGGAGATGAACAAGATGTTAGAGATTATGTAATGAATTCTAAAGTAAGTGAGGAGTTTTTCGCAAAACTTAAAGATATGATAGAGTTTTTAATACCTCAATATATTGAAGAAGGAAAACATCATATAGTAATAGGAATTGGTTGCACAGGTGGTAGACATAGATCTGTGACTATATCTAACCTTATATATGAAGAATTAAGTAAAAAAGGATATAGAGCGGTAAAAAAACACAGGGACTCTATGCTAAGATAATTTGGAGGAAAAAATGACAAGTATACTTATAGGCATAGGCGTAACAGGATGGATTGCACTTTTTATATCTCTATATTTATATAAAAAAATAAAGAGTGAAACAAAACAATCTTTGCATATAAAATCTAAAGAATATAAAGGTCCAAAAGTAGTGGTAATTGGTGGAGGAACAGGTCAATCAGTTTTTTTAAGAGGCCTTAAGCATTTCACACAAAATATCACTGCAGTAGTTACTGTTGCAGATGATGGTGGAGGATCAGGTATTTTAAGAGAAGATTTAGGGATGCTACCACCAGGAGATATAAGAAATTGCTTGTTGGCTTTAGCTAATATAGAGCCAACAATGAATGAGGTTATGAAATATAGATTTACAGAAGGTGCTTTAAAAGGTCAAAGTTTTGGAAATCTATTTTTAGCAGCAATGAATGGATTGTATGAAAATTTTGAGATAGCAGTTTATAAAATGAGTGAAATATTTGCTATAACAGGTAGGGTTTTACCTATAACGTTAGAAGATATAAACCTAATTGCTAAGCTTAAAAATGGAGAATTTGTAAAAGGGGAATCAAGTATACCTAATGAAGTAAAAACTCAAGAAAGTGGTATAGATAGAGTATACTTAGACCCCATAGATGCAAAACCTTTAGATGAAGTAATCAATTCTATTGCCGATGCTGATATAATTATAATGGGGCCAGGAAGTTTGTACACAAGTATAATACCAAACTTATTGGTCGAGGGTGTAGTGGATGCTATTAAAAAATCTAGTGCTCCTAAAGTATATATATCTAATATAATGACTCAACCAGGAGAAACAGATGACTACAATGTGTTAGATCATATAAACGCTATAGTAAAACATGCTAATGAAAATATAGTAGACTATGTAATAGCTAATAATGAAGTATTACCTATTGATATTTTTGAAATATATCAAAGGGATGGTGCAAAACAAGTTATACTAGATAAGACTCAAAAAGATGTTTTAAAAAGTATGGGGATAAAAGCTATAGAAGAAAATTTAATTGAAATAAAAAGCAATTATATTAGGCATGATGCAAAGTATATTTCTAATATAGTAGTTAATTTGGCACTAAGTCATAAAAATGACACAAGCAAGTAAAAAAGGATTTTAAAAATTTATGTAGAAATCCTTATTATTATGTTAGTTTTAAGGAGTGAACATCTATGAGAGAAGAGGTTAGTGCCGGTGGTGTAGTACTTTTTGGTAACGCTATACTTTTACTTAGAAAATTCAATGGAGATTGGGTTTTACCAAAGGGTAAAGTAGAAGAAGGAGAAAACAGGCAAGAAGCAGCGTTAAGAGAAGTACTAGAAGAAACTGGAGTAAAAGCGGATATACTAAAGTATTTAGGAGAAATACATTATACTTTTAAAGAAAACTGGGATGAAAATAGGGCAGTTCATAAAACAGTTTTCTGGTATTTAATGCAAGCAAGAGGCATGGATACAGTACCTCAAAAAGAGGAAGGATTCATCGATGCTAAGTTTATACATTTAGATAGAGTAGTAGATTTAGCAAGATATGATGATGAAAAAGAAATAATAAAAGTAGCACTACAAGAAATAAAAAAAAGGTCAAAAAAGAACTAGTTAATAGGTGATAGATATGTCTTTTTCAGCTGAAACAAAAAATGAACTAGCAAGGGTTTCATCTGAAAACCATTGCTGTAATGTAACTGAATTAGCTGCTATAGTTAGGTTAGCAGGAAGTATACAAATTGCAGGGTATAAGAAATTAAATTTTAAAATAACAACAGAATTAAACTCAATAGCTCGTAAAGCATTTAAATTATTAAAACAAAATTTTGGAATAAACACAACGATTTCAGTAAATAAAAATCAAATGTTAAAGAGAAATAATAGTTATGTTTTAATGGTAACAAGTGAAATGGGAGCAGAGAAGTTGTTAAAGGAATTAGGAATACTAGCTCCAGGAGATCAATTCTATACTTTGAACAAAGTACCTACAAATCTTATACAACATGAAGAGTGTGCAAGATCGTTTATAAGAGGAGCGTTTCTTGGAGGAGGGTCTATAAGTGATCCTGGTAAAACGTATCATATGGAGTTTGTAACTAACAATGAAGATTTTGCAGAGTCTTTAAAAGAGCTTATAAATTCTTTAGGATTTAATTCTAAGATAGTATCTAGAAAAAATAATTATGTTGTCTATCTAAAAGAAAGTGAGCAAATATCAGACTTACTTAGCATAATAGGAGCGCATCAAGCATTATTAAGCTTACAAAACATTAAAGTAGTTAAAGAAATGAGAAATAATGTTAATCGTATTGTTAATTGTGAAACGGCAAACCTTTCGAAAACAGTTAATGCAGCTGTGAGGCAAGTAGAAAATATTAAGTTAATACAAAATACAATAGGAATAAGCAGTTTACCAGAGAATTTACAAGAAATAGCTAGCCTTAGAGTAGAATATGAAGACATGACACTAAAGGAATTAGGAGAAATGTTAAGTCCTCCTATAGGGAAATCGGGAGTGAATCATAGGCTAAGAAAAATAGAAGAAATTGCTAATAAATTAAGAAATAAATAATTATAAATAGGGGGTTATATTACAATATAATCCTCTATTTATATTGCAATAATTTATTTAAGATAATGTCATATTAAAAGTAATTATGTTAAATTTTATATAAAGTGTTGAACTTTGTTTTATAATATACTTTTGTGGTAAAATTAAATCATAAGATAGGAGGTGATTTGATGAATAAAGATTTTGTTCATCTTCATGTTCATACAGAATATAGTTTACTTGATGGTTTCTCAAGAATAAAGAAACTAGTAGGTAGAGCTAAAGAATTAAATATGAGTTCAATTGCTATAACAGACCATGGATGTATGTTTGGTGTTATAGATTTTTATAAAACAGCTAAAAAAGAAGGAATAAAACCTATAGTAGGATGTGAAGTATACACAGCACCTCGTACATTAAAAGATAAAGACCCAAATTATGATAAAAGACAAGGACATTTAATTTTATTAGCTAAAAATATGGACGGTTATAAAAATTTAATTAAATTAGTATCTACATCTTATGTAGAAGGGTTTTATTATAAACCAAGAGTAGATATGGATGAATTAAAGAAATATAATGGTGGAATAATAGCTTTATCTGCTTGCTTAGCAGGCGATGTATCTCAAGCGCTTATGGATAGAAACTATGAAAAAGCAAAAAGTAAAGCTTTAGAGTATAGAGATATATTTGGAGAAGAGAATTTTTATTTAGAAATACAAGATCACAACTTACCAGAACAAAGAGAAGTAAACTCAAGTCTTGTAAAACTATCAAAAGAAACAGGAATTCCATTGGTTGCAACGAATGATGTTCATTATGTAAATAAAGAAGATGCAAAAATACATGATGTACTTATGTGTATACAAATGGGGAAAACTGTAAACGACCCAAATAGAATGAGATTTGGGAGTGATGAATTTTATTTAAAATCTAGAGAGGAAATGGAAGAATTATTTCCATATGCATTAGAAGCTGTAGAAAATTCAGTTAAAATAGCAGAAAGATGTAATATTGAGTTTGATTTTAATACTATTCATCTTCCTCAATATGAGGTGCCTAGTGGATATACTACAGATAGTTATTTAAGAGAATTATGTTTTAAAGGTTTAGAGGAAAGATATGAAAATCCAAGCCAAAATGTTATAGATAGGCTTAACTATGAGTTAGATGTAATAGAGAGAATGGGTTATGTTGAGTATTTTCTTATAACATGGGATTTTATAAACTTTTCTAAAGAAAATAATATAATGGTTGGGCCTGGAAGAGGTAGTGCGGCAGGTTCCATAGTTGCATATACGCTTAAAATTACAGATATAGATCCTATAAAATACTCTCTACTATTTGAGCGTTTCTTAAATCCAGAACGTGTATCTATGCCCGATATAGATATAGATTTCTGCTACGAGAGAAGAGAGGAAGTTATAGATTATGTAAAAAGAAAGTATGGAGAAGACCATGTTGCCCAAATTATAACATTTGGAACAATGGGGGCTAAAGCTGCCATAAGAGATGTTGGTAGGGTTCTTGATATACCTTATAATAAAGTTGATAAGATAGCAAAAGAAATACCTTTTGCACTTGGAATGACAATAGATAAAGCTTTAGAAACTAACCCAAACTTAAAAGCATTATACGACCAAGATAAAGAAACTCGTGAAACAATAGATATATCAAAGCAAATTGAAGGAATGCTTAGACATGCATCAACACATGCAGCTGGTGTAGTTATATCTAAAAATCCAGTAGATGAATACGTTCCGTTATACAAACATCAAGATGCTATAACAACGCAATTTACAATGACTACATTAGAAGAGTTAGGTCTACTTAAAATGGATTTTCTAGGACTTAGAACTCTTACTGTAATTAGAGACGCACTAGAACTAATAGAAAAAACCATAATAAAAAAATAGATTTTTCTAAAATGAGTGACGATGATCCAAAAGTATATGAATTATTATCATCAGGAAATACATTAGGAGTATTCCAGTTAGAAAGTGCTGGTATGAGAAGTTTCATGAAACAACTAAGACCAGACAACTTTGAGGATATAGTAGCGGGGATTTCTTTATATAGACCAGGACCAATGGATTCTATACCAACTTATATAGATAATAAAAATAATCCACAGCATGTAAAGTATTTACATGAAAAGTTAAAACCTATAATGGATGTTACTTATGGATGTTTAGTTTATCAAGAACAGGTAATGCAGGTAGTTAGAGATTTAGGTGGATATAGCTATGGCCGTAGTGACTTGGTTAGAAGAGCCATGGGTAAGAAGAAAATGGATGTTATGGAAGAGGAAAGAAGATATTTCATCCATGGTAAAGAAGATGAAAATGGTAAAATAGAAATTGCTGGATGTGTAAGAAATGGAGTTCCAGAAGATATAGCTGATAAAATATTTGATGATATGATAGATTTTGCAAAGTATGCATTTAATAAATCACATGCTGCGGCATATGGAGTTTTATCATACCAAACAGCATATTTAAAAGCATATTATCCAGTCGAATTTATGGCAGCGCTTATTACAAGTGTAATGGGTAATACAGATAAAGTTGTGGAATATATAAGAGAATGTAGTGCTTTAAAAATAGATATTTTAAAGCCAGATATAAATAAAAGTTTTGCAAAATTCTCTGTTGAAGGAAACAATATTAGATTTGGACTAGCAGCAGTAAAGAATGTTGGTGTAAATATAATTAATAATATAATAAATGAAAGAGAAACCAATGGATATTTTAAAGACTTTGGAGACTTGGCAAAAAGATTAGATTCAAAGGATACTAATAAAAGATGTATAGAGAGTTTAATCAAATGTGGAGCATTTGATGAAATAAGTGAAAATAGAGCAAGTTTAATGGCTGGATATGAAAGTTTACTAGATAGTATATCTATGGATAGAAAGAAAAATATTCAAGGCCAAATATCATTGTTCGATGCTTTTTCGTCAACTGAAGAAACTCAAGATTTCCAAGAAGTAAGTGTAATTAAAAAACTGAAAGAATTTGAAGAAAGAGAAAGACTTAACTTAGAAAAAGAAGTATTAGGGATGTATGTAAGTGGACACCCATTAGCTGAATTTAAAGAAGAATTACAAAGAAATACGTCTATAGATAATGGAAAACTAAATTCATTAAGGGAAGATGAAGAATCTTATGTTAGTTTAGATGAAAGAGAAGTAATAATGGGTGGAATGATTGTCAATAAAACCATAAAAACTACTAAAAGAAATGATATAATGGCATTTTTAGAATTGGAAGATTTATATGGGACTATAGAAATAATAGTATTTCCTCAATTATTACAACGATATAATAATATTTTAAATGAAGATAATATTATATATGTAAAAGGGACTTTAAGCATAAAAGAAGACGAGAGCCCAAAACTAATAGCAAGAGAATTTAAAGATATAAATGATAAGTCCGAGTTTGAAGATAGTATATACAAATCTAAAAATACGTATAACAAACAAAATAATAGAAATAGTAATAATAATTCTAAGTTAGGACTATATTTAAAAATAGATAGCTTTAGTAATAAATCACTTATTGATAATATAGTTGATGTACTAAAACTTTATCCAGGAAATGAAAATATATTTTTGTATGCAGAGGATTCAAAACAGATGTATAAATACAATGGATTATTAGTAAAAACGTCTGAAGAAGTAATTAAAAAGTTAGAAAAAATACTATCTAAAGAAGATATAAAAATTAAGAAATAATTTTCAAAAAAATTAGAACTTTAAAAACAAAAAATTATATAATAATATGAAAAAGTTTTTCAGATTATGGTATAATAT
>NZ_HG529379.1 GCF_000499525.1 Faecalimicrobium dakarense
TTATATAATAATATGAAAAAGTTTTTCAGATTATGGTATAATATGAAAAAATGGATATTTTAACAGTTCTAATTTTTTTATCTTTGATGGGATAAAAATTAATAGGGGGACATAAAAAGACCCTATGTTACTAAAATAGATAATTAGGAGGTAACACTATGAAAACTATAGGAATATTGACAAGTGGAGGAGATGCTCCAGGAATGAATGCAGCTATTAGAGCTGTAGTAAGATCTGCAATATACTATGGATGTAAAGTATACGGAATTAACAGAGGATACAAAGGATTAATAGAAGAGGATATAAAAGAAATGAATTTATCCTCTGTTGGAGATATTATACATAGAGGTGGAACTATACTAAAATCTTCTAGATGTGAAGAATTTAAAACAGAAGAAGGAAGATTATTAGGGGTAAAAGTGCTAAAAAAAATATGGAATAGACTGTTTAGTTGTTATAGGTGGAGATGGATCATTTAATGGAGCATTAAAATTAAGTGAATTAGGATTCCCAGCGATAGGTCTTCCAGGAACTATAGATAATGATTTAGCTTATACAGACTATACAATAGGATTTGATACAGCTATGAATACTGTTATAGATGCTATAGGTAAAATAAGGGATACATCTTCATCTCATGAAAGGGTTAACATAGTAGAAGTAATGGGTAGACACTGTGGAGATTTAGCTTTATATGCAGGTCTTGCAGGTGGAGCGGAAACTATAATAGTACCAGAAGTAGATTTCAAAGTAGAAGATGTATGTAATAGATTAAAAACTACTCAAAAAAGAGGTAAGAGACATAGTATTATAGTATTAGCTGAAGGTGTAGGAAATGCACAAGATTTAGGAAGAGAAATAGTTGAAGATACAGGAGCAGACCTAAGAGTTACTGTTTTAGGACATGTACAAAGAGGTGGAAGCCCAACTGCATTTGACAGAATACTAGCTAGTAGAATGGGAGTTAGAGCAGTAGAATTACTTTTAGATGGAAAAGCTGCAAAGGTAGTAGGTATAAAAGATAATAAGATAATTGATATGGAAATAAATGAAGCTTTAGCAATGAATAGAGATTTTGATAAAAATACTTATGAAATGGCAAAAATACTATCTATATAATAATAGGAGGGTAAATATATGTTAAAGAATATGAAGAGGACTAAAATAGTTTGTACATTAGGACCAGCATCAGATAAAGAGGAAACCTTAACTCAATTAGTTGAAAATGGGTTAAACGTTTGTAGATTCAACTTTTCACATGGTTCTCATGAAGAACACAAGGGGAGATTAGATCTTGCTAAAAAAGTTAGAGAAAAGTTAAATCAACCAGTAGCTCTTTTATTAGATACTAAAGGACCTGAAATAAGAACTGGAAACTTTGATCAACCAGAAGTCCTTTTAGAAGAAGGTCACAAATTCACTATAACTATGAAAGACGTTATGGGAACTAAAGAAATGTGTACAGTAAGTTATAAAGAACTTGTAAATGATGTTCAATCAGGGGATACTATATTAATCGATGATGGATTAGTTGGACTTAGAGTTCAAGAAGTAAATGGTGATGATATCGTTTGTTTAGTTGAAAATTCAGGAATAGTTAAAAATCATAAGGGTGTAAACGTACCTGGTGTAAAAATAAACTTACCAGCTATAACACCTAAAGATAGAAGTGATATAGAATTTGGTATAAGCCAAGGAATAGATTATATAGCAGCATCATTCGTAAGAAAAGCATCAGACGTATTAGCTATAAGAGAAATATTAGAAGAAAATAATGCTACAGACATACAAATAATATCTAAAATAGAAAACCAAGAGGGTGTAGATAATTTAGATGAAATATTAAAAGTTTCTGACGGTATAATGGTTGCTAGGGGAGACTTAGGTGTTGAAATACCTACGGAAGAAATTCCAATAGTTCAAAAAATGATGATAAAAAAATGTAATGAATTAGCAAAACCTGTAATAACTGCTACTCAAATGCTTGACTCTATGATTAGAAACCCAAGACCTACTAGAGCAGAAGTTACAGATGTTGCAAATGCTATATATGATGGAACAGATGCAATAATGCTATCAGGAGAAACTGCTGCAGGTAAATATCCAGTAGAAGCTGTTAAAACTATGGCTACAATAGCTAAGAGAACAGAAGAAACGCTAGACTATGATGCTATATTAAAAGCAAACGGAAAAAATAATAATACAGTTACAGATGCAATAAGTCATGCAACTTGTACAACAGCAGTAGATTTAAATGCATCTTCAATAATAACTTCAACTTCTTCAGGATATACTGCAAGAATGGTTTCTAAATTTAGACCTAAGTGTCCAATAATAGCAACTACAAATGATGAAAAAATAATGAGAAGATTAGCTCTTACTTGGGGAGTATATTCTATTAAATCATCAGAAGCAGGAAATACAGATGAAGTTATAGAAAATTCTATAGAAGCAGCTAAAGAAGCTAAATATATAAATAATGGAGAATTAGTAGTTATAACTGCTGGAGTACCAGTTGGTGTAAGCGGAACTACTAACCTAATAAAAGTACATGTAATAAGTGAAGAAATGACTCAAGGTATAGGTGTAGGATCTAAAACTGCAGAAGGTAAGGTTCGTATAATCAAGAGTGGAGAAGGGTGTAAAGATTTTAATGAAGGAGATATATTAGTTACTACTATGACTGATATAGAAATGAATCCTTATATAGAAAAATCATCTGCTATAGTAACACAAGACGGCGGAATGACTTCTCATGCAGCGATAGTAGGATTAAATTTAGATAAGCCTGTTATAGTATCTGCAACAAACATAACTAACTTAGTAAAAGATGGTGAAGTAGTAACTGTTGATGCAGCAAGAGGTGTGGTATACAGAGGTTCTACGAGAGTATTATAAAATAATATATTTTTCAGAAAATTCAAAAAAATAACTTGAAAATAATATAATATGATGCTACTATATCTTATAAGTAGTATAAATGACCACTAAGTTCAAAAATGCTTAGTGGTTCTTTTATAAAATAAATAGTCAGAAAATTCAAACTATAAAAATAAACGAGTTAGTTTGGATACGTAAAAAAGAGGAGGGAGAGTTAATGACGGAAGGTAGAGAGAACTGGGGTTCAAAAATAGGTCTTATATTAGCGATGGCAGGTAATGCTGTTGGATTGGGGAATTTCTGGAGGTTCCCATACGTAGCTGCTTCGAATGGTGGAGGAGCGTTTATGATACCATACTTCTTTGCACTAATAGTTATAGGTATACCTGTAATGTTAGTAGAATGGAGTATAGGCCGTTATGGTGGCAAGCATGGTCATGGTACTTTAGGGCCAATGATGTATTTACAAGCAAAACAGGCTATGAAACCAAAAAAAGCAATTATAGTTGGAGCGTTATGTGGAATGATAGCTTTTGGGGTTACGATATTAGTTAACTCTTATTACAATCACATAATAGGATGGTCATTAGGATTTGCATTTAATTCTCTTACAGGAGGATATAATGCGGACCCAGGTGGTTTCTTTGGGTCATATATACAAGATCCGAAGAATTTGATATTCTGGGTTATATCATTACTTTTCTTAGCTATTGCAGTAATGAAAGGGATACAAAAAGGTATAGAATCTTGGGCTAAGGTAATGATGCCTGTACTTTATGTATTCGGTATAATACTTGGAATTAGAGCATTAACTTTAGGCTCACCTGTTAATCCTGATTGGAGTTCATTAGCAGGACTTAATTTTATATGGAATCCAGATTTTAGCCAATTATCGTGGGGTTCTGCAATAGCGGCAGCAGGTCAAATATTCTTCACACTATCTTTAGGAATGGGTATAATTCACAATTATGCTTCATACCTACAACCAGATGAAGATATAGTAACTGCATCTGTAGCAACAGTATCATTAAATGAATTTGCAGAAGTAATATTAGGAGGAACTGCGGTTATACCTATAGCGTATGCATTTTTAGGACCAGAAGGTATAAAGGGAAGTATAGGTTTAGCATTTATGGCACTACCAAATGTATTTAGCACAATGACTGGTGGAGGAATATTTGGAGCTATGTGGTTCCTATTATTATTCTTTGCTGGTATAACATCTGCTATAGCAATGTATAATTATTTAGTTGCATTATTAGAAGAAGATGCTGGAATAGAAAGAAAAAAAGGTGCTTGGATAGTATTTATTGGATATTTAATAGTTGGAGCTCCTATAGCATTAGAATCAATATTAACTAAAAGTGCAAACTTGATATACTTTACAGAAGTTGATAACTGGATAGGTAACTATTTATTAATAGTTTTAGGATTAATAGAAATAATAGTAATTGGATGGTGCGTTAAAGATAAAGCACTTAATGAAATGAATAGAGGTGGATTATGGAAGGTTCCTAAATGGTTCTTTAGATTGTTCCATCAGTTCTTAACTCCAATTACAATAATAACATTCTTGGTATTCTTTACAAGAGATTATTGGATCGCTGGTAATTTTAAAGTAGTACCTAGTTATATAGCTCAAATACCAGAATTCGCTGTTTGGGTTAATTTAGGTAGAGCTGTAGTATTTGGAGTACTATTAATAGGATTTATACAATCATATAGATCAATAAAGAAAAAATATAAAAATGAAATAGAATCCAATGAAGTTAAAGATAAGGAAAAAATAAGTAAACTCCACAAAGATTAGGAGGGTGATTATATGACAGGTGCAGCATGGGCATTTATGGGGACTATATGGGTTACTATATTTGTCTGTATAGGAATATCAATGAGAAAAATAGTAAAAGATCAAGGCTAAATTCATAAAAACCCTACTTAAAACAGGTAGGGTTTTTTATATAAAAGTAGTTATAAAATATTTTTTAAATTTTCTGATAAAAATATACGGAGTATAGTATTATATATTTAAAGGGGGGATTTGAATGAATTCAAATTTAGTTATGACTACAATAAGTCAGTTAAAACTAGAAATAGGAAAATCTAAAATCATAAAAGATAATAAAAAACAAAAATATAAATCTGATTTAACTAAGATATATGATAAATATGATAATATTAATGTACCAGATAATATGAAAAATCAATATAATCAATTAAATTCAAAAGGAATAGAACTTATAAAAGATGTAAGGTCGTCAAAAGATAAAAATAAGTTAGAAACGAATATAGAGGTTTATATAAGGTACTTAAAAGCATCATTATGTGACTTTGAAGGCAAGACTAATTATTTAAGAAAATACATAACGAGCTTTTTATTTAGTGCAATATTATTCTTAGCACTTTCACCTCAATTTTATGGATTTATACTTCCAATATTATTTTTCTTACCTATCTATTTAGGGTTAAAAGGTGTGAAGAAAAGAACTATAACAGGATTTTATATGACAATGAGTTTAGTACCAATTGCATTAATGACATCTTTTACATGGATAAGATATGGTATAAATGTAAAGATAGATTATCAAGGAGCAGTTAAGGCAATTGTGGACAGTGGAGTAGCTCAAGGATTAGCAGAAAAATTAGTATATATAGGGCCGCTATTTGGATGTGTATTGCTAATATTTGCATGTTTACAGCTGTATAGAGGATATAAAAGTAGAGATTTATTCATATAAGGGCTTTATAAGCTCTTATTTTTTTGGTAAAATTAATTCTTGAAGATTTTTTTAAAATACATGTACGGAGGACGAACCTATGCTTCAAAAACAAAAAGAATATATAGTAGATATAGTGGATATAGGTCAAGGTGGAGTTGGAATAGGTAAATGTGATGGATTTACTGTTTTTGTAGATGGTGGATTAATACAAGATAAGATAAAGGTTAAAATAAATAAATCTAAAAAGAACTATGCAGTAGGAGATATAGTTGAAATAATAGAAAAATCACCCTTTAGAGTAGAAAGAGCTTGTAGTGATAGCCTTAAAGATTGTGGAGGATGTCAAATACAAGAATTAGACTACAAAAACCAGCTTGATATAAAAACTAATGAGGTAAAACAAGTTATAACTAGAATCGGAAAATTAGATAATGTTTTAATACATGATACCATGGGAATGGATGAGCCTTTAAGATATAGAAATAAAGCGCAGTTCCCTATTCAAAAAGTAAGTGGTGTACCAGTAATAGGTTTTTATAAGAAAAAAAGTCATGACATAATACCAACAGATAAATGTGTAATACAGCATGAAGTAAATGATAAGATTGTTAAAATTATAAAAACATATATAAGTGCATATGATGTGAGTATCTATGATGAAAAGTCTCATGCAGGAGTTCTTAGACATTTAGTTACTAAAATAGGATTTACAACTAATGAGGTTATGGTAGTACTAGTTGCAAAAGAAAATAAATTACCACATTTAGATGAATTAGTATCAGTTCTTAGAGAGAATGTACCAGGTTTTAAAACTCTAGTGGTTAATGTTAATAAAGAGAGAACTAATGTAATATTAGGAAAAGAAAATATAGTTGTAGTTGGAGAAGGAAAAATAAATGATTATATAGGAGATTTAGTATTTGAGATATCGCCTTTATCATTTTTCCAAGTGAATCCTGTACAAACGGAAGTTTTATATAATAAAGCATTAGAGTATGCTGATTTAAAAGAAAATGACACTGTATTTGATATATACTGTGGAATAGGGTCTATATCTTTATTCCTAGCTCAAAAGGCTAGCAAAGTATATGGTATAGAAATAGTAGAAGATGCAATCAAAGATGCTAAAATAAATGCTAAGTTAAATAATTTAGATAATGTAGAGTTCTATGTAGGTAAAGCAGAAGAAGTTGTACCTAAAATGTATAAAGAAGGAAAAACAGCTAATGTAGTGGTAGTTGACCCTCCAAGAAAGGGATGTGATGAGAAAGTATTAGATACAATAATATCTATGAAGCCAGATAGAGTTGTATATGTTTCTTGTAATCCATCAACTTTAGCGAGAGATTTAAACTATTTAGATGAGCGCGGATATAAATGCACAGAAATTCAACCAGTAGATATGTTCCCGCATACTATGCATGTTGAATGTGTTGCTAAGTTAGTAAAAAAAGATTAATTCAAATAATTTTTAAATAAAAAAGTACTATCAAAAAAATTTAGTAGTACTTTTTTATTTAGAAAATTTTATATTTATTGAGTAAAATAAAATTACTGTTAACAATATGAGTGTTTAATTTATGGGTATATTTGGTATAATGTATGTAAATAAATTTAATTAACTAAGGAGAATGAAAATGGCTGGAGATAAAACAATTTGTTTTTGTAAAAATGTAAGTTATATAGACATAAGAAAGGCAATGATAGCTGGAGCTCGTACTGTAGATGAAATAAAGGAAATGACAGGAGCTGGAACTGGTTGTGGAAGATGCATACCAGAAATAGAAAAAATATTAGCATCAGTTTGTGGATGTAAGGGTGTTTCTCTTGAAACTGTAGTTAATGCAGTTAAAGATGGAGCTGATACAACTGATAAAGTTGCAGAAGTAACAGGAGCAGGTTCTGGTTGCGGAAGATGTAAAGCTTTAGTTCAAAATATAATAGATACTAAAAAATAATAAAATAAAAATAAAACTAGTTATTTTCAAGTTGAAATTAGCTAGTTTTATTTTATGCAATAAATCTGATAGAAAATATTTCTAATATACAAATTAATATTAAATAAATAAATAATCTAAAAGTGGATAAAATACTATTAAATAAATGTATATAACACCTCGTCATTTTGACATCATAGTCTTTATACATTTATATTAAAATAGATTAAGTTCTCCAAATTTTGGAGGACTTTTTAATTTTATATTAAAATATCTATATATAGTAGGATATTTTAATTGGAGGAGATTATAAATGAAAGTTCTATTTACACATAATTATGGGGAAGAAAAATTCCAAAAAATTAGAGAGCTGGGATATGAAGTTACGTATTATAAAGAAAATAAAATTCAAAATAATGAAGATACAGATTCATCAGATGTATTAGTAACATATAATCCATTTAAAACATTAGATATATCAAAAATTAAAAATTTGAAATATATACAAACCTCTAGTGTAGGTATAGATCAAGTTCCAAAAGAAGAGGTAACAAAGAGAGATATAGTTGTAGCAAATAATAAAGGAGCGTATAGTATACCTATTAGTGAATGGATAGTAATGTATATACTACAAATTTATAAAAATAGTATGAAGTTATATTCTAATCAGCAAAATAAAAAATGGCAAATCAATTTTGATTTACTTGAATTATATGATAAGAGGGTTGGATTTATAGGAACTGGTACAATAGCAACGGAAGCAGCTAAAAGATTAAAAGGCTTTGGAGTAAAAGTATGGGGTGTAAATACAAAAGGAACTGATAAAGAGTATTTTGACAGATGTTTTTCTAGTGAAAATATGGATGATGTATTTAAAGAATGCGATGTAATTGTATCTACTATACCAGCTACTAAAGATACTATAGGCATGATTAATAAGGATAAATTTTCAACTATGAAAGAAAAATCAATCTTTATAAATGTTGGAAGAGGTAATATAGTTAATGAAAGTGATTTAATAGATTTTATAGAAAAATTTAGAGGAGTAGCACTAGATGTTTTTGAAAAAGAACCATTAAGTGAAGATAGTAAGCTATGGGATTTTGAAAATGTAATAATAACACCTCATAATTCATGGATATCAGATAAAGATACAGAAAGAACATTTAATGTTATCTATAATAATTTAAAAAATTATATAGAAAATAAACCTTTAAATAATGTTGTTGATATATTAAAAGGGTATTAAAATAAAAAATGTCTATTAAGCTACCGAATTTTAAGGTAGCTTTTGTTATAATACTAAGATAGAATACTTTTTATTAAATGATATACTAAAAATATATTAAATTCATAAAAAGGGAATAATACTACAGCGTTATATCATTAGTGAAGTGAATTTTTTTAAGAGGTGAGATAAAAATGAATATTGAAAATAAAATAGATGAACTAATAAGCTTAATAAACTATCATAATGAAAAATATTATAATCAAGATGCTCCAGAAATATCTGATGCAGAATATGATAATTTAATGAAAGAACTAATAAAACTAGAAGAAGAAAACCCAAATTTAAAAAGGGTAGATTCTCCAAGTAATAGAGTCGGAGGAAAGGCTTTAGATAAGTTTGATCAAATAGTACATAAAATACCTATGTTAAGTTTATCAAATGCATATTCAGGTCAAGACTTAAAAGATTTTGATAAAAGAGTAAGAGACATGGCAGGTTCAGATGTAGAGTATGTAGTCGAATTTAAAATAGATGGATTATCTGTAGGAATAACTTACAATGATGGAGAATTTGAAAAAGGTGCAACTAGAGGTAATGGAGTAGTTGGAGAAGATATTTCTCAAAATTTAATGACAGTAAAAAGTATACCTTTAAGGATAAAAGAGGATAATGAAATAGTAGTAAGAGGAGAAGTTTATATATCAAAAGAGAACTTCCAAAAGATAAATGAACAACAAGAAAATTTAGGACTTGCTCTTTATGCAAATCCAAGAAATCTTGCAGCAGGTTCATTAAGACAGCTAGACCCAAAATTAACAGCAAAAAGACCATTAGATATATTTGTTTTCAACCTTGAATATGGTCAAAATTTAAAATTTGAAAGCCATAGTGAATCTCTAGAATTTTTAAGTGATTTAGGATTTTCAGTTAGTCCAAGCTATAAGGTATTTAAAAGTATAGATGATGTAATAGAACATATTGAATACTGGACTGAAAATAGAGGAAACCTAGACTTTGAGATAGATGGAATGGTTATAAAAGTTAATAACCTTAAACAAAGAGAAACTATGGGATATACTGCAAAAAGTCCAAGATGGGCAATAGCGTATAAATTCCCAGCAGAAAAGAAAAAAACAAAGATTTTAGACATAATAGTAGAGGTAGGTAGAACAGGAACTATAACACCGACTGCAGTGCTTGAGCCAGTAAGACTTGCTGGAACTAGTGTGAGTAGAGCAACATTACATAATGAAGATTACATAAGAGAAAAAGATATTAGAATAAATGACACTGTTTTAGTTCAAAAAGCAGGAGACATAATACCACAAGTTATAGAAGTGGTAAAAGAAGAGCGTAATGGAGAAGAAATAGGGTTCAATATGCCTAATAACTGTCCAGTATGTTTTGAGCCAACAGTTAGACTAGAAGGGGAAGCTGCTGTAAAGTGTATAAATATGTCCTGTCCTGCTCAAATAAGAAGAGGGATTATTCACTTTGTATCAAGAGATGCAATGAATATAGATGGATTAGGAGAATCTATAATAACATTATTATTAAATGAGAAAATAATAGAAGATGTTTCAGACTTATATAGTATAAAGAAAGAAGATGTAATTAATCTAGAAAGAATGGGAGATAAATCAGCAAATAATCTAATTAAATCAATAAAAAAATCAAAAGAAAATGATTTATGGAGATTAATAAACGGATTAGGAATAAAATTTGTTGGAGTTAAGGGTGCAAAGATACTTGCTAAAAACTTTAAAGATATAGATGAAATTATGAACGCATCAGAAGAAGAATTAGTTAATTTAGAAGAATTTGGAGGAACTATGGCTAATAGTGTTGTAGAGTTCTTTAAAGAAGATAAAAATATAAATGTAATAGAAAAGCTTAAAAAAGCTAGTGTTAATACTAAAACTATAGAAGATAAAAACTCTAATGTACCTAAAATATTTGAAGGCATGAAAATAGTATTAACAGGAACTTTACCAACACTAAAAAGAAATGATGCTAAAGAAATGATAGAAGCTAGAGGAGCAAAAGCAACTTCTAGTGTTAGTAAATCAACAACATTTGTACTAGCAGGAGAAGAAGCTGGTTCTAAGTTAACAAAAGCTAATGAATTAGGAATTAAGGTTGTTGATGAGGCTACATTTATAGAACTTTCAAGTTTAAGTTCTAAAGAAGAAGTAGAAAGTAAATTATTATTATAATAATTTACTTAAATGATAAATTTAGACTTTATACATGCAAAATTTAAGATAAATTAAGTTTATATAGATATGTTTGAATGTAGAAAAATACTTAAAACTTGTGTTAATATTATTAATAGATAAGATAAAATTTCCAAAAAATATAATATTGATGATTCAATAATATTTTGAAATAGATTTAAGGAAGGATTAAAAATGACTAGAATTGATAATAGAAAAAATGACCAAATAAGAGATATAAAAATTACAAGAGATTATACTAGATATGCAGAAGGCTCTGTTCTTATAGAAATGGGAGAAACTAAGGTAATATGTACAGCTTCAATAGAAGATAAAGTACCACCTTTCTTAAGAAATACTGGAACAGGATGGATAAATGCAGAATACTCTATGTTACCTAGATCTACTCATCAAAGAAAAATAAGAGAATCATCTAGAGGAAAAGTTGATGGTAGAACTCAAGAAATACAAAGATTAATAGGTAGAGCTATAAGATCGGTAATAGATTTAGATAAAATAGGAGAAAGAACTATTTGGGTCGATTGTGACGTAATTCAAGCTGATGGAGGAACAAGAACAGCATCTATAACAGGTGCATTTGTTGCTGTAGTAGATGCATTAAATAAACTACATAAATCAAAAGGAATAAAAGAAATACCAGTTAGAAACTTTGTATCAGCTATAAGTGTAGGTATAGTAAATGGAGAACATGTGCTTGATTTATGTTATGAAGAAGATTCTAATGCACAAGTAGATATGAATATAATAATGACTGATAAAGGTGAATTTGTTGAAGTTCAAGGAACTGGAGAAGAAAGACCTTTCTCAAGAAAAGACTTAGATGCACTTTTAGAGCTTGGAGAAAAAGGAAATAAAGAACTAATAAAGGCTCAAAGAACTGCACTAGGAGAAATAGCAGATGAAATATTAGGTATGGAATATGGAGATGAAGTAGTTATAGCTACTAATAATGCTCATAAATTAGAAGAAATAGGATCAATATTAGAAGATTTTGATTACACAATATATTCATTAAAAGATGTAGACTTAGGTGGTATAGAAATAGTTGAAGACGGTAAAACATTTGAACATAATGCACTTATAAAAGCTAGAACTATAGCAAAACTTACTAATAAAATATCAATATCAGATGATTCAGGTTTAGAAGTTGATGCTATAGGTAAAAAACCTGGAGTTTATTCTGCTAGATATGCAGGAGAAAATGCGACAGATGAAGAAAATAGAGAAAAATTAGTAAAAGCATTAAATAATGTACCTATGAGTAAGAGAACTGCAAGATTTGTATCAGCAATAGCAGTAGTATTTCCTGATGGGAAAGAATTTGTTGTTAGGGGAACTTGTGAAGGTAGCATAGGATTTGAAGAAAAAGGAAAGAATGGATTTGGATATGATCCATTATTTATAGTAGATGGTTATAATAAAACTTTTGGAGAAATACCAGCTACAATAAAAAATTCTATAAGTCATAGAGCTAATGCTTTAAAATTAATGAAAAATGAGTTTAATAAAAGGGTATCAAGATAATGAAAGTTGGAGTAGTAAGTGACACACATATGATGAAAAAGTTCATTGATAAAACTATACCATACCTTAAAGAATGTGATTTAATAATTCATGCAGGAGATAATTTTTCTGATTCTAAATATATACATGCAGAAACCAAAGTACCTATTATGGCAGTAAAAGGAAATTGTGATTTTGATAATGTAGAAGAAGAATTAGTATTTGATATAGAAGACAAAAAAATATTTTTATGCCATGGAGATAGATATGCAGTAAAATACGGTATTGATATGTTAGAATCAAGAGCAAAGGATGTGAATGCTAATATAGTAGTATTTGGTCACACTCATGTACCTTTATATGTAGAAAAAGATGAAATAGTTTATATAAATCCAGGAAGTGTATCTCTTCCTAGAGAAGTAGATTATAGAAGTTTTTCTATACTTAATATAGAAAATGGGAATATAAATATAGAAAAAATAAAAATATAATAAGGCTTGCATAACCTTTAGAATCAAGGCAAAGACTTGTAAATAAAAAAAGTTATGTGCTATAATTAAAGAGTTAAACTATAAGTAGAATGGATTATAATTCCATACGAAAATTATTACATAATGATATAGGAGGATTAATTCAATGAAGGCAGAATTAATTAAGAAAGAAGGTAACAAGGTTACTTTAAAAATAACTGTAGATAATAATAAATTTGAAGCAGCGGTAACAAAAGCTTACAATAAAAATAAAGGTAAGTACAATATACCAGGATTTAGAAAAGGTAAAGCTCCAAAGGTTGTTATAGAGACTCAATACGGTAAAGGAGTATTCTATAATGATGCTATAGAATTATTATTCCCAGAGGTTTACCCAACTGCTCTAGATGAGTTAAATATAGATCCAATAGATAGACCAGACTTAGATGTTGAAGAAATAAGCAAAGATAACGGATTAGTAATGGTTGTTAATGTTGAAGTTAGACCTGAGTTTGAATTAGGGGCTTACAAAGGTATAGAAGTAGCTAAAGTTGATAATACTGTAACTGAAGAAGAAGTAAAATTCGAGTTAGAAGAAATGGTAAATAAAAACGCTAGATTAGTAAGTGTTGAAGATAAAGCTTTAGAAAATGGAGATACAGCTGTTATAGACTTCGAAGGATTTGAAAGCGGTGTAGCTTTCGAAGGTGGAAAAGGTGAGAACTATAGCTTAGTTATAGGTTCTAACTCTTTCATACCAGGATTTGAAGATCAATTAGTTGGTAAAAAAGCTGGAGAAGAAGTTGAAGTAAATGTTACTTTCCCAGAAGAATACCATGCAGAAAACTTAGCTGGTAAAGCTGTAGTATTCAACGTAAAAGTAAATGATGTAAAAGTTAAAGAATTAGCAGAGTTAGATGATGAATTTGCTAAAGATACAAGTGAATTCGATACATTAGCTGAATTAAGAGCAGATGTAAGAGCTAAGTTAGAAAAAGATGCTCAAAATAAAGCTGATGCAGAGATGAGAAATGCTATAGTTGATAAAGCTGCTGCAAATACAGAAGTAGAAATACCTGCTGTTATGGTAGAACACCAAATAGATAACATGTTAATGGAACTTAACTACCAATTACAATATCAAGGATTAAACTTACAACAATTATTATCAATGACTGGTAGAGATATAGCTGAATTAAGAGAAGAAAGAAGAGCTGATGCAGAGAAATTAGTTAAATCTTCTTTAGTATTAGAAGCTATAGCTAAAGCAGAAAATATAGAAGTAAGTGATGAAGATTTTAATGCTGAGTTAGAAAAAATGGCAGCTATGTACAACATGGAAGCTGACAAATTAAAGTCTTCTTTAAGAGAAAATGATATAGAAGATATAAAAGGTCAAGTAAAAATAAGAAAGACAATAGACTTATTAGTTGACAACGCAACAATAGCTTAATTTTTTTACAGTAGCCTAATTAGGCTACTGTAAATTATATATAGAAATAGAAAGATATAGAGGGGGTATGATATATGGCATTAGTACCTACAGTTGTAGAGCAAACAGGAAGAGGAGAAAGGTCTTACGATATATATTCTAGACTATTAAAAGATAGAATCATATTTCTAGGAGATGAAGTAAATGATGTTACAGCAGGGCTTGTAGTAGCTCAGTTGTTATTTTTAGAAGCTGAAGACCCAGACAAGGATATACATTTATATATAAACTCACCAGGTGGTAGCGTAACTGCAGGAATGGCTATTTATGATACTATGCAATACATCAAACCTGATGTAAGTACTATATGTATAGGCCTAGCTGCTTCAATGGGAGCATTCTTGTTAACAGCAGGGGCAAAAGGAAAGAGATTTGCATTACCTAACAGTGAAATAATGATACATCAACCTTTAGGTGGAGCGAAAGGTCAAGCAACAGATGTAGAGATACATGCTAAATGGTTGCTAAAAACTAAAGATAAATTAAATAAGATACTAGCCGAAAGAAGCGGTCAGCCATTAGAAAATATCCAAAGAGATACTGATCGTGATAACTTTATGAGCGCAAATGAAGCTAAAGAATATGGTTTAATTGATGAAGTAATCACACAAAAAGACCGTGGATAGGAAGAGGTGTTAATATGTCAAAATACGAAGAAAAAAGACAGTTAAAATGTTCATTCTGCGGTAAAAATCAAGACCAAGTAAGAAGATTAATTGCAGGTCCAAATGTTTATATATGTGATGAATGTGTGGAACTTTGTGATGAAATTATTCAAGAGGAAATAGAAGAAGCTGTAGAAGAGGATACAACATCATTACCAAAACCTAAGGAAATGATGGAAATATTAAATGATTATGTAATAGGTCAAGAAAAAGCTAAAAAAGCTTTATCAGTAGCTGTATATAACCATTACAAGAGAATCTATAGTAAGAAATCAACATCAAAAGATGTAGAGATACAAAAGAGTAATATACTTTTACTTGGACCAACAGGTTCAGGAAAAACTTTATTAGCTCAAACTTTAGCAAAAACTCTTAATGTACCTTTTGCAATGGCAGATGCTACATCTTTAACAGAGGCAGGATATGTTGGTGAAGACGTTGAAAATATTCTTTTAAAACTTATCCAAGCAGCTGATTTTGATATAGAAAAAGCTGAAAGAGGTATAATCTATATAGATGAAATCGATAAAATTGCTAGAAAATCAGAAAATCCATCTATAACTAGAGATGTTAGTGGTGAAGGAGTTCAACAAGCTCTTTTAAAAATATTAGAAGGTACAGTTGCTAATGTTCCACCACAAGGTGGTAGAAAACATCCTCACCAAGAATTCTTAAAAATAGATACTACTAATGTATTATTTATACTAGGTGGAGCTTTCGATGGAATAGAAAAAATAATCCAAAAACGTGGTGGAGAAAAAACACTTGGATTTGGAGCTAAAATAGAGAGTAAAAAAGAAATTGATTTAGGTAAAATATATGCTCAAGTTTTACCAGAAGACTTACTAAAATTCGGTATAATACCAGAGTTTATAGGAAGAATTCCAGTTGTAGCAACTTTAGAATTATTAGATGAAGATGCTTTAATGAGAATATTACAAGAGCCTAAAAATGCCATAATCAAACAATACAAAAAATTACTAGAATTAGACGATGTTACTCTAGAGTTTGAAGAAGATGCTCTTCGTGCTATAGCTAAAAAAGCTATAGATAGAAATACAGGGGCGAGAGGACTTAGAAGTATAGTAGAAAATACTATGATGGAAAGTATGTTTGAAGTTCCTTCTAGAGATGATATTAAGAAAGTTGTAGTAACTAAAGAAGCTGTAGATGATGGTGAACAACCAATTATAGTACTTAAAGATGAAGAAGAAAGTGCATAATATTAAAAAGGAGCTTTAAAAGCTCCTTTTTATATTTAAAAACACAGAAGTCAATTTGACTTCTTTTTTAAATTTAAAAATATTAAGCAGCAGATATATATTTGATCAACGCGAATTTTGATTTAAAGCTAAATCTTAAGGTATAATGAATATTATATAACTATAAAGTATATAAACGAGTATATT
>NZ_HG529380.1 GCF_000499525.1 Faecalimicrobium dakarense
ATTATATAACTATAAAGTATATAAACGAGTATATTACTAATAATATTATATAATAATAAATAAGAGCAAAATATGCTAAGAAATTTGCATTAATGTTGAAAATCAAGTATTGTAAATATATAATATATAAAGCGGTAAAATCTAGCACTTTAAGGAGTGATATTATTGGAACAGAATTATGCTAAATTAGAACATGAATTACCGTTAATTCCGCTTAGAGGATTAGCGATATTCCCATACATGATATTAAATTTTGATGTAGGAAGAGATTTATCACTTAAAGCTTTAGATGAAGGAATGTTAAAAGAAGAATTAGTATTTTTAACTTCTCAGAAAAAAGCAGAGGTAGATGAACCAACAGAAGAAGATTTTTATCATATAGGAACGATATGTAAAGTAAAACAAATGATAAAATTACCAGGAGATACAGTACGTGTATTAGTAGAAGGTATCTCTAGGGGTAGTGCAAAAGAAATAAAATTTGAAGATGGATACTTTAAAGCTAAAGTAGATGAAATAGTATTTGATGAAGAACATGCACAAGAAGATGTAGAGGTAGAAGCATTTGTAAGAAATGTATTTGATGCTTTTGAAGAATACATAAATATAGGAAATAGAGTTTCTCCTGAAATACTTATATCTTTATCAGAAACAGAAAATGTAGATAGATTTATAGATACTGTAGCTTCAAATATTTATTTAAAATCTGATCAGAAGCAAGAAGTATTAGAAACTTTTGATTTAAAAGAAAGATTAGAATTAATATATAAAATCTTATTAGAAGAAATAGAAATTCTAAAAATAGAAAAAAAGATAACTCTAAAAGTAAAAAACAAATGAATAAAGTTCAAAAAGAATATTATCTTAGAGAACAACTAAGAGCAATTCAAAAAGAGTTAGGTGAAGAAGAAGATATAAATTCTGAAGCAGATGAGTATAAAGCTATGCTTAAGAAAATAAAAGCACCTAAGCAAACAAAGGAGAAAATAGAAAAAGAAATTACTAAATTCTCTAAATTATCTCCAATGTCTCCGGATGTATCTGTTCTTAGAGGATACTTAGATACAGTATTTTCTCTACCATGGAACAATGAAACTAGAGACAAATTAGATATAGTAGCTGCAAAAGAAATATTAGATAATGAACATTATGGATTAGAAGAAGTTAAGGAAAGAATATTAGAGTACTTAGCTGTAAGAAAACTATCTAAATCATTAAAAGGGCCAATAATATGTTTAGTTGGGCCTCCAGGAGTAGGTAAGACATCTATAGCGAAATCTATAGCAAATTCTTTAGGTAGAAAATTTGTAAGAATATCTTTAGGTGGAGTTAGAGATGAAGCTGAGATAAGAGGTCATAGAAGAACTTATGTAGGGGCTATACCAGGTAGAATAGTAAATGCTATGAAAGAAGCTAAAACTAAAAATCCTATAATGTTATTAGATGAGATTGATAAAATGGCGGCTGATTATAAGGGTGATCCTTCTGCTGCAATGTTAGAGGTACTAGATCCAGAACAAAATAAAGATTTTGTAGATCATTATTTAGAATTACCGTTTGATTTATCGAAGGTCTTATTTGTAACTACAGCAAATAGTTTAAGTACAATACCAAGACCTTTATTAGATAGAATGGAAATAATACAAGTATCAGGCTATGTAGATGAAGAAAAGCTAAATATTGCTAAGAAGTATTTACTTCCGAAGCAAATGAAAGAAAATGCATTAAAAGATGGATTCATAAAAATAGATGATGAAATTATGAAAGAAATAATAAATTCTTACACTAGAGAAGCTGGAGTAAGAAGTCTAGAGAGAACATTAGGAAAATTATGCAGAAAAGTAGCTAAAAAATATGTAGAAGACTCATCTATTGAAGAAGTAGTTATCACTAGTTCAAATTTAGAAGAGTATCTTGGAAAAGATAAATATAGACATCAAATGGCAGGTTCTAAGCCAGAAGTAGGAACAGTTACAGGTCTTGCATGGACAGCTGTAGGTGGTGAAACTCTTACAGTAGAAGTGAATGCTTTAAAAGGAAAAGGACAAATTGTTTTAACTGGAAAGCTTGGAGATGTTATGAAAGAATCTGCTAGAACAGCTATATCATATACAAGATCTATAGCAGAAAGATATAATGTAGACCCAGAATTTTACCAAAATAAGGACATGCATATCCATATACCAGAAGGAGCAGTACCAAAAGATGGTCCATCAGCAGGTATAACTATGGCGACTGCTGTTATATCAGCTCTTTCTAATATACCTGTTTTAAATAATGTTGCTATGACAGGTGAAATAACTCTTAGAGGTAAAGTATTAGCTGTAGGTGGAGTTAAAGAAAAGCTATTAGCAGCACATAGAGCAGGAATAACTAAGGTATTATTACCTAAAGATTGTGAAGCAGATTTAGATGAAATACCGAGTAACATAAAAGAAAAAATGGAATTTGTGCTTGTTGAACATATGGATGAAGTATTAGAACATGCATTATTAAGGAATGGTGAAAGCAATGAAAATTAGAAATGCAGAAATAACTATGAGTGCTGTAAATAAATCTCAGTACCCAGATGAAGGTATACCAGAAATAGCTTTAGTAGGTAGATCGAATGTTGGAAAGTCATCGACAGTAAATACATTACTAAATAGAAGAAATTTTGCAAGAACTAGTCAGACTCCAGGTAAAACTAGGACTATAAATTTTTATCTTATAAATAATGAATTTTTCTTTGTGGATCTTCCAGGCTATGGATATGCTAAAATAGCTAAATCTGAAAAAGAAAAATGGGGAGCAATAATGGAAAGATATTTACAAGAAAGAGATGAGCTTTGTGCAATATTCTTACTTGTAGATATAAGACATGAGCCAACTAATGATGATGTTATGATGTATGAATGGATAAAGCATTTTGGATATAACTGTGTAGTTATAGCAACTAAGGCGGATAAAATATCTAGAGGTCAATATCAAAAACATATAAATATAATCAGAAAAAAATTACAAATGGATCCTAATGAAAAAGTACTTCCAATTTCTTCTCTTAAGAAGACTGGTGTAGAAGAAATATGGAATGAAATAATAAATCAATATAATCAAAGTGGTTATGAAATAACTGTAGATTAATAAAAAGAGTAGATAATTCTACTCTTTTTTTATATCTAACAAAATATAATTCGAAATAAAACTAATA
>NZ_HG529381.1 GCF_000499525.1 Faecalimicrobium dakarense
TTAAAATTATTTTGAAAATTAAAATAAATTTTAGAAATAATATTGCAAATTTTAGTATTAGATAGTAAAATATGTAAAATAGTAAATAAATGTACGAAAATAAATTTTAAAGGAGGTGTAAACTATGAGTCAAAATGCTAATCAGCAAACGCTGAGGAAGACAATAGGATTTAGTGCAGCTTTATCAACAGTAGTAGGGATGTTAATAGGTTCAGGGGTATTTTTTAAACCACAAGCTATTTACTCGGCTACAAATGGAGGACCTGGACTAGGACTATTAGCATGGCTAATAGGAGGGATGGTAACAATTGCAGCAGGATTAACTGCGGCAGAGATATCAGCGAGTATTATAAAACCAGGTGGATTAATGGTTTACTTAGAAGAGATATACGGAGAAAGAATCGGATTTTTAACAGGGTGGATGCAAACTATACTATTTATACCAGCAATAGCAGCAGCATTAGGAATCATATTTGCCCAAGAAGCAGTTAGTATGATGGGCCTAGATAATAACTATGTTATTGTTATAGCAGTAGGTGTAATAATATTTGTAGCAGCTCTTAACTCATTAGGAGCGAAATTTGGTGGAAGCATACAAACTATATCAACAGTGTGTAAATTATTACCATTATCGATTATAATTATATTTGGATTTATCAAAGGAGATTCGTCATCTCAAATAATAACACCATTTGTAGGGGAAGGTGTAAATGTAGTCAGCGCCATTTCTCAGGTTCTTATAGCGACGTTATTTGCATATGACGGATGGATATATGTTGGTGCGTTAGCTGGAGAAATGAAAAATCCATCTAAACATTTACCTACAGCAATAGTTGGAGGTATATCTATAGTTATGGCAGTTTATCTAATGATAAATGTAGCATATCTATTTGTAATACCAGCTTCACAGATGGCACCAGTAGGAGCGGCTCCAGCTACGTTAGTTGCTCAAAAATTATTCGGAGCGTCAGGAGCTAAAATAATAAGTATAGGAATATTAATATCAGTATTTGGAACACTTAATGGATTTATATTAACAGGTGGAAGAATACCATACATGATGGGATATGAAAAGAAGATACCATTTTCTAATGTATTTTCTAAGCTAAATAATAATGGTGTACCTTTAAATGGAACTTGGTTAATAGTAGGATTAGCTATATTATACTCTTTAACAG
This sequence comes from Faecalimicrobium dakarense, assembly GCF_000499525.1. Classification (GTDB taxonomy): domain Bacteria; phylum Bacillota; class Clostridia; order Peptostreptococcales; family Peptostreptococcaceae; genus Faecalimicrobium; species Faecalimicrobium dakarense. The sequence continues at coordinate 1,179 of NZ_HG529381.1, forward strand.
GACAGTTTAATTTATTATCTGATTTGGCAATATTTACTATATGGATATTCTACACAATGTTATTTATAGGAGTTATGAAGCTTAGAAAAACTAAGCCGAATATGAAAAGGCCATATAAAGTTCCTTTATATCCAATAATACCTATGATAGCAACACTAGGCGGAATATTTGTAGTAATAAGTACTATTATGACTCAGCCTAAAAATGCTATATCAGGTCTTATTATAACTATGATTGGCCTACCAGTTTACGAATATATGAAGAGAAAAAACTCTAAATCAAGAAGAAAAACAATTGCATAATATATATAAAAAGACCACTTATAAGTGGTCTTTTTTATTTTTAGATAAAAATACAAAATAATAGGATTAAAATTAAAAATATAAGCAAAATAAAATTGATAGTAACAAATTCGAACCAAAACTAATATTTTAGTATGGAGACGATTAATCATAGGGAGGAATTTATATGGAAGGTAAAACTAGAAAATTATTTCCAGGTGGAAATACAGCAAATGGATCATACAACTTTTTTAATTATATGATACCGGAAAATGTTAATAGAATATTTTGCTTAAAGGGTGGACCAGGAGTAGGTAAATCATCGCTTATGAAAAAAATAGCAAAAGAATTTATAGAAAAAGGTTATGATGTAGAGTTACATCACTGTCCATCAGATCCTAGCTCTTTAGACGGAGTAGTAATAAAAAAATTAGGTGTAGTGTTATTAGATGGAACAGCACCTCATATCGTAGATCCTAAAGACCCAGGTGCTATAGATGAGATAATTAACCTAGGAGAATATTGGAATTTAGAAGAGTTAGAAAAGAATAAAGTAGAAATAGTAGAATGCGGAAAAGATATTAGTAGCTCATTTAGAAGAGCATATAAATTCTTAAAAGCTGCTGAACCAATATATCTTGATATAGAAGAAAAATATAAAGATTCTATGGATTATGGAAAGATAAATTTATTAACATCAGAATTTATAAATGATTTATTTAAAGATGTTAAATGTAGTGGAAATTATAAAAAAGAAAGACATCTATTTGGGACAGCAATAACTCCTGTAGGCCATTTAGATTACACAGATAGTATATTAAGTGAAGCTAGTAAGGTGTACTATTTAAAAGGTGAAATAGGCACTGGTAAAACTACATTTTTACAAAAGGTATATACTAAAGCTGTAGAACTTGGATTAAATGTAGAAGTATATCATTATCCATTAGTAAAAGAAAAAATAGAAACAATACTAATAAAAGATTTAGGTGTTGGGATAACATCTAGTAATTTATTTGAAGGCGAGAATACAATTGATTTAGACGGTAGTATAAATAAAGAAAAATTAGAGAGATATAAAGAAGAAATAGAGTTTGATAAAAAAATATTTGATGAATTAGTAAGTTATGCTATTTCAAACCTTAACAAAGCTAAATCTAAACATGATGTAATAGAAGCTCATTATGTACCAAATATGAAATTTGATGAAATAGAAGAATTAAAATGCGAACTTATTGAAAGAATATTAAAATACGAAGATTAAATATAAAAGAATGAGGCCTAAAAACCTCATTCTTTTTACATACAGATAGAATTTAT
>NZ_HG529382.1 GCF_000499525.1 Faecalimicrobium dakarense
ACAGATAGAATTTATATAGATATTTATATGAAAGAATATTAAAATAAGTATAATGAAATTAATAAAGTGATTAAAAAATCATTTATAGGAGTAAGTTTGTATGAAAAAAAATTATGTGTTGATAATATTAACTAGTACTGTATTAGGTCTACTTATAGGTATAGGTTTAAAGGACTATAACTATATAAAGATGGTGTTTATATGCCTAAGGATACGTTGGTAAAAAAAGAAGTAAAACAAGTTAATAAAAATATAAAAAAATTAAATAAGTCAAAAGAAAAATTAGAGGAAGAACTATATGGCTTAAAGACTAAATATGAAGACAATGAAAAAATTAAAGAGATAGAAAATATTAAGTCTATGTTATCTTATACGAATTTAGACAATGAAGGAATAATCATAAAAATAGATGCTCTAAACGAGGATACTGGAAATATTGCAAATTTTGTGGACTATAATAAAATTTTAATAAACTTAATAAATGAGATAAAGATAAATGGAGGAGAATTTATATCTATAAATGATCAAAGAATAAATCAATATTCAGAAATAGTCTTAGCTGGAAGTCATATAAATATAAACTCTGTTCCAATAGCGCCACCATATGAGTTTAAAGTTATAGGAAATACTCAAAAGCTAAAAAAATATATAGATAAAGATAGTCAGTATATAAAAAATATAAAGAATAGTTATCCTCTAAAAATTGAAAAGAAATTTGAAAAAAACATATCCATGGAAAAAATGAATATTCCTAATAAATTAAGGTACATAGAAGGGAAGTAAAGCCATATTAAGTACGAGTAGTTCACTAGAAAAATTGATTCCAGAAAAGTTAGCAGTAAAGTACGATGTATTTCCAATTGAGATTAATGACGATAATTTAGTTGTAGGAATTGAAAATGAAAACATGTATGCTTTGCAAGATTTAAAACTAGCTACTGGAATGAATATAATATTTGAGAAGAAAGATAAGTATACCATAGAGAAAAAGATAAGAACGTATTATAAGAAAAATATCAATTTAAACGAAGATTTTGCACGAGATTTATTTAAGGAAATTTTAGAGACATCTATAGATGAAAAAGCTAGTGATATCCATATAGAACCATGTAACGAAGCTTTAGTAATACGAATACGTGTAGATGGATATTTAAAGGAAATTGAGAGATATTCAATTGATATTTATCAGTCATTAGTATCTGTTATAAAGCTTTCAGCATCAATGAATATTACAGAAAGAAGACTACCACAAGATGGAAGAGTTGATATAAATATAAATAATGAAGTAGTAGATATAAGGGTATCTTCAATACCAACAGTATATGGCGAAAAAATAGTTCTAAGGATACTTAATAGAAAATCTTTTTTGAAAGATAAAAAAGAATTAGGATTTTCTAATTTAGCTATAAAAAAAATAAATAATATAATAAATAAAACATCAGGTATATTATTAGTAACAGGTTCTACCGGTAGTGGAAAGACTACTACAGTGTATTCACTATTAAATGATCTAAAAAATATAAGTAAAAATATTATGACGATAGAAGATCCTGTAGAATATAAGATGGATGGAATAAACCAAATACAAGTTAATAGTAAATTAGGTTTAAGTTTCGATATAGGATTAAGGTCCATATTAAGACAAGACCCAGATATTATCATGGTAGGTGAAATTAGAGACCTAGAAACTGCTAAAATAGCTATAAGAGCGGCAACCACTGGTCACTTAGTAATTAGTACGATGCATACTAAAGATGCAGTATCTTCTATATCTAGGCTAATAGAAATGCAAATACCCGCTTATTTAATAAATGCATCTTTAATAGGTATTATCTCTCAAAAACTAGTAAGAAAAGTATGCACAAAATGTAGTCATGACATATTAATAAAGCATAATCAAGACGAAGAAATAAGTACAAAAGTACCAAAAGGGTGCAATGATTGCAGAAATACAGGCTATAAAGGGAGAACGGCTATTTATGAAATTTTAGATATAAATGAAAATATAAAGCAATGTATAACAGGTATGAAGGATGCAAGTACAATAAGAAAAATAGCCATAGAAAATGGAATGATAACTTTTGAAGAGAGCTCTAAAAAATTAATTGAAGAAAGATTAACAACTCTAGAAGAATGCATAATGGTAAATACCGTGTAATTAATCTATAAGGAGTTAATTGATGAATTTATATAAATGTGTAGTTTATGATAAAGAAAAGAATAGAAAGTCTATAAATTTAGAGTTTGAATCTAAGAGTCAAATAAATAGTTATGCAAATTCAAATGAATTAAAGATAGTAAGCATAAAGGAAATTAAACCTAAGAATTTAAATAAGAAATTAAGAGACAGAGAAATTAAAATTCTATGTAAAGAAATGAGTATATTACTAGAATCAGGATGCGAAATCACAAAAATATTTAATATTTTAAAAGCCCAATCAAATAAAAAACTAAGGCAATATTCAATAAAGTCACAAATCATATTCAAAAGGGAAATTCTATAACAGAATCATTTCAAAAAACTAATTCATTTTCAAATTTTTTTATAAGTATGATAAAGGCAGGAGAAGTAAGCGGAAATTTAGATAAAGTCATGAGTGATTTGTCTGATTATTATGATAAAGAGCATAAACTTAAATCTAAAATAATGCTTATTTTAATATACCCAGTAATACTAATAATTTTATCTATAGCATCTATGCTATTTATATTATTTTTTATAGTACCAAATTTTGAAATTATTTTCCAAAATAATGGTATAAATCCTCCTATATTGACTAAAATCTTAATAAATATATCTAGATTTATAAGAGAAAATCATATGTTTATACTAATATTATTTATTATTAGTTTATTTATGGTTAACCACTATATAAAGAGTAGTAAATTTAAAAACTCAGTGACCTTTAAAATTCCAATAATAAAGGATATAAGTAGATTAGTAATAACTAGTAAGTTTTGTAGAAGTTTTAGTATCTTGATAGAAGGCGGGATACAAATTATTGATGCTATAAATATATCTTCTCAAGTAATTGATAATGAGTTTATTTATGAAAGGTTGGCTATAAGTAGAGAATATATACAAAGAGGGGATAGTATTTCTAGTTCTCTTAGTAAACCAAATATATTTCCTCAATTATTTATATCAATGATAAATATTGGTGAAGAAAGTGGTAGATTAGACAATAGCTTAAAGACCATAAATGAATTTTACGAAAATGATTTAGAAACCAAAATACAACAATTTGTAAAAATTATAGAGCCTGTTATAACAATTATAATCGGGATTATAGTAGGTATATTTATTATATCTATGGTATTACCTATGTTTGATGCAATAACATCAATATAATATAAAGGAGAAAATATGAAATTTAAAAAGAAAAAAGGATTTACTTTAGTAGAAATGGTTTTAGTAGTGACTATATTAGGGGTTTTATCAAGTATAGCATTTATGAAATTTGGCGGGGTACAAGAAAAAGCTCAGAAAAATGCTGATTATATAGCTGCTTCAAATATAGCAACAGCAATAAATTTAGGGATTAATGATAGAGTTATAAATGAAGAAAATAATAAAGATATTTTAGAGGTATTAAAGAACAATGGATATATAAGTTCTATACCAAAACCTCAAAGTACTACAGGTGAATTTGATATAACAGTTGATGGCAAAGGTGATATAACTATAGAAGCAGGAGGTACAAAATTTTATCCAAGGGATGAGACCGTAAATAATCAGTAAATAGATATAGATACTTTATAAATAATTCATGTTTAGGAGGGATATTATAAAAAGGCTATTGAATGTAGAAATAAATGAAGATTATTTGAAAATAACAACTTTAAAAAGATTTAAAAATAAAATTTCAATATGTGAATCTATACATAATGACTTAGATTTTAAGTTAGAAGGAAAAGATGAAGTTTGTATAAATGGTTACTCAAATAAGATAGCACAGGCTATTAAATATGAGCTGGGTAAGCTTAGAAAGTCTTATAAAAATATAAATTTTAATATTCAAAATGAAGATATAATTAACAGGAATATTGATGTATTAAATATTAAAAAAAAGAAAGATATAACTAAGTTGATAGAGTTTGAAATTACACAACATATACCTATTGATATAAATGAATACTTAATAAAATATAAAATAGTAGACTCAAATCAAGAAACTATAAAAACACAGGTCATACTATTTCCAAAATATCTTATAAAGATATTAAAAGAAGTTTCTAAAATATTAAATTTAAGGCCTAAAGAAATAAATATAAATTTCGATATTTTACAGAAATTTATAAGCTTAAATTTAATAGATAATTTTGAAACAGATGGAACGTTTATAGAATGTAAACAAAGAAAGTTTATCGTTAACATAGTAAAGGATAAGCAGATATATGAATCCCATATATTATCAAGAACTGTCCAATCATACGAATCTATATGCAAATCAATTAAAAAATCTACAAACGTATATTATTATGGATATAAAGATCCGTTTATCTATGAATATTTAAAAGAAGATTTTAACTTGCAATGTCTTAAGATAAAAAACAATATAAAAATAACAAAAAATGAAAAAGAAATAAAAGAGGAGAGTATAAAATATATAAATAGCATAGGAATGATAATTTAAATTGAAAAGATATAAACTAGTAAATTTTTTAGAAGATTATTCAATAAAAGATAGAACACATAATATCTATAAATTAATAGCTTTATTTATTTTGTCTTTAATAATTATTAAATTATTAATAGATTTTTCATCTATAAAAGATTTGGAAAATAACATAACAAAGAATCAAGTAAATACAAATGAAGTAATCATTAAGGATTACGACAATTTAAATCTCAGTCAAATAAAAACAATATATTCTATTATTGGATATAGTAATGTAGATGAATTAGTAGCAATTGAAAATAATATTGAAATTAAAGGTAAGTGTAATAACCTAAGGGCTCTAGAAAGTATTAAAGATATAGATATTATAAAGGGATACTCTATAGAAAACATAGCAAAAGAAAATGATTATTACAATTTCAAGTTAATATGTGAGATTAGGTGATATGTTTGAAAATGAATAAAAGAGAGAAAGTATTATCATTTATATTGGTAAGTCTTTTATTTGGAATTACTATAAATAAAATTATTATAGCACCAACAGATAATAAAACAGTAAGTTTAGATGATAATAAAAAAGAAATAATAGAGTCAGAAAATATTGAAACAAGCTATAAAACAAATGGAGAAGATATAATATTAAAAATTGAAAAAGAATTAAGTGAATTTTTTAACTATAAATTCTATAAATAAAATAAGTAGTTGGAATGAAGATAATAGTGAAGAAGAAAATATAGAAATAAAGGTAAGTGGAAATTTAGAAAGCCTATTTAAAATTGAAGAAAAAATAGAAATATTAGGATTTAAAAATAAGTTAAAAGATATAAAAATAATAAAAAACAATGTGAATGACGAAGCAAATAATGTAGACTGTATAATGTTATTTAAAGTCGGATAATCAAAAAGTATGGAATAACTAATGTACTTATGGGAATTAGTAAGACTAGATATCGAAATAAGTATGAAATTAGTGATAAAAATACGGAGGAATAGACATTAAACACATAGAAGGTTTATATATAATGCGATTAAATATTATACCAAAACTTAACAGTATACATAAAATTAATAAAATAATATCATAAATTATAGAATGATTAACAAAAAAAATGGTATAATAACAAATTGTACTTTAATTTAAAAGATAAAGGAGTGAAAGTCACATTGTTAGGGAGAAATGAGCTATGCCCTTGTGGAAGTGGCATGAAATATAAAAGATGTTGTTTAAATAAAGATGTTGTATTAGAGAGAGCAGGAAGAAAAGTTGTGCTTTCACAAAAACAATATTCAGAGCTATATACAAAAATATACGAATACTCAAGACAAGATAAGTTTAAAGAAGAATATGAAAAAGCTAAAGAAATGTTTTATATAGTTGAAGATGAAGCAACTAATGAAAAGTTTGAAAGATTCTTCAATACATACTTTGTGCAAGACCATATAATGGAAAGTAAAAAAGTTATGACTGTTGCATTCTATGAAGACAACAGAGATAAATTAAATACACATGAGGTAGAAATATTAAGAAGCTTATTTGAATCATATGTAAGTATATATGAAGTGAAAGAAGTATTAGATGGAAAGATACTATTAAAAGATTGTTTAACTGATAATGAGGTTTACACAGAAGATGTAAACTTATTAAAAGACTTTAAAGTAGGAAGTTGTATGATAGCTAGAATAGTTACTATTGATGATACATCTATATTAATAGACGTTACTATAAGTATATCAGAGTCAGTTAAAGATGTTATCTCAAATGATATAATGTATCTATTTAAGCAATATGAAGATTTATACAAAGATATTAAAACATTCTTAATCCACCATACTCATATATTATACAAATATATGCAACAATTATTAGACCCAAATGTTGCTGAGTACTTAAGAAAACAAAAAGAAGAGAGAATGAACAAAGCATCTGAAGAAGTAGCGATATCAGTTGAAGATGATTGTAAAGTATGTAGCGTTCTTAGAAGAAATGCAGAAAAAGAAAGTGTAGATGCTTGTATAGAATTCTGGAATGAATTCAAAAAAGCTAATGGAGATGTAAAAGGTTCTGAAAATGGATGGGCTGCAGCAGTTGAGTACCACATCAATAAAGTTAATGGACAAAATATAACTCAAGCACAAATATCTAAGAAGTATGAAATAAGCCCAAGTACATTAGGAAAAAGATACAAAGATCTTAAAATATCTTAATATTAATTACTAAGTAAAGGTATATTTTATTATAGTGATTAGAAATGTCAAATTAAGAGCATAAATAAATATGTATATATTAATTTAGGAATTATATTTTATATAATTCCTAAATTTTTGCCTTAAATTATAAATTTAAATATAATAAAGATTAAATCTTATATAAATTAGAAAAAAAGGTTTTAATATATAAGAATAATGTATAAAATAGTAAATATATAATATATACAGAAAGAGGTATACTTATGAGTCTTAGCTTAGGAAGTGCAATAGCGGTATCAACAAATTTTATAAAATCTAACCCAGCAGTACCAGTATACAAGGGAGAAGAAAACCCAAGTAACTTATATGCGGTTATATATCATATAGAAATAGGATACAATCAAGGAACATCTCAATTTACTAAAAAATACATAATAATAGATTATAAAGAATTTAATTTATCTATAGATGAAAAAAATGAGTTAATAGAGATAGCTAAACAGTATTGTAAATCTAACAATATACCAGAAAATGAACAATTAGAAATAGCTCTTTTAGATAATGAAGAAGCGGAAAACTTCTTAGAAAAGGTATTTAATAATCTAAAAGTAATAAGAGGTCTTATAACTAAAAAGGACTAGATATAATTAATTTTTAAAGGTTATTTAGATAAGATTTAGTAAAAATCTAGAAAAATAGAATATAGATTTTATGTTTATAGAAAGCTAGGTTTAATCCCCTAGCTTTTATATTGTAAGTATTTATAAACTAAACTGCTAAATTTGAACTGTAATTAGAAAGGAGAAAAATATGTTAAGAATATCTAATTTAAAGTTAGGAATAGACGAAGATGTATCTATTATAAAAAAGTCTATACTAAAAAAACTAAGAATAAAAGAAAATGAACTTATAAAATACTTTATATACAAAGAGTCTATAGATGCTAGAAAAAGAGGTAGAATAGACTTTGTTTATACAGTAGATGTAGAAGTAAAAAATGAGAAAAAAATACTACAAAATAAAATAAAAGACGTAATTGAAATAAAACAAACAAAGTATATTGGTGTAGAAGTAGGTAATGAGAAATTAAAGAATAGACCTGTAATAATAGGTAGCGGACCGGCAGGGTTATTTGCAGCATTACTTTTAGCACAAAAGGGATACAATCCACTTATGTTAGAAAGAGGATTAGACGTAGATGCTAGAAGTAAAGATATAGATGAATTTTGGAATAATAGGAAGTTTAAAAGTAATTCAAATGTACAGTTTGGAGAAGGTGGAGCTGGAACATTTTCAGATGGAAAATTAACTACTAGAATAAAAGATATAAGATGTAGAAAAGTTTTAGATGAGCTTGTTAACTTTGGATCTCCTGAAGAAATACTATACTCATATAAACCTCATGTTGGGACAGATATATTAAAGGGTGTAGTTAAAAATATAAGGAATGAAATAATAAGACTTGGCGGAGAAGTAAGATTTGATGCAAAAGTTACAGATATAATATTAGATAATAATTCCGTAAAAGGGATAATTATAAATGATAAAGAGACTGTAGAAGCAGATAATGTAATATTAGCTATAGGTCATAGTGCAAGGGATACTTATAAAATGCTTAATAAAAGAGGAGTTAGAATAATACAAAAGCCTTTTGCAATAGGAGCAAGAATAGAGCATCCTCAAGAATTAATTAATAAATCACAGTATAAAGAGTTTTATAATCATCCTAGATTAGGAGCTGCAGATTATAGATTAATAGAACATACTTCTAACCTTAGAACAGCATATACTTTCTGTATGTGTCCAGGAGGTACTGTTATAGCATCAGCCTCTAATGAAGGAGAAGTAGTTACAAATGGAATGAGTGAACATGCTAGAGATAAGGATAATGCTAATAGTGCTTTTTTAGTAAATGTATTACCTTCAGATTTTGGAAGTGATGATCCATTAGCAGGAGTAAAGTTCCAAGAAAAGTACGAAAGGTTAGCATATGAATTAGGTGGGAAAAACTATAATGCGCCAGTTCAATTGGTGGGAGACTTTTTAAATGATAGAGTATCAACAAGCTTAGGTAATGTAGAGCCATCTTATAAGCCAGGTTATGAATTCATAGACTTAAGAGAATGTTTGCCAGAGTTTGTTACTTCAACAATGAAAGAAGCATTACAAAAGCTAGATAATAAAATAAATGGATTTGCTATGCACGATGCTGTATTAACAGGTGTAGAAACTAGATCATCAGCGCCTATAAGAATAGTAAGAGATGAAGAAACATTACAATCTATTAATACTAAAAACTTATATCCTTGTGGTGAAGGAGCTGGATATGCAGGTGGTATAGTAACTGCTGCTGTTGATGGAATAAAATGTGCCGAGAAAATAATACAAAAATATACTAATAATTTACATTAATGTGAAATTTATCTCAAATTTAACAAGAATTTAATACTTTTATAATATTTAACATAATCTTAACACAATATCATCTTTGAATTTGATAAAATACAATAGACATAAATTTTTATTATAAATGATAATTATCTCAAGGAGGACAAGTGTTTTGGAAATTATTATAAATCTTATGGGAGGATTGGGGCTATTCTTATATGGTATGAACCTTATGGGAGATGGACTTCAAAAATCTGCAGGAGATAAATTAAAGAAGACAATAGAGCTACTTACAAGTAACACATTTATGGGTGTTATAGTTGGTATGTTAGTTACAATGGTAATACAAAGTAGTAGTGCTACTACAGTTATGGTAGTTGGATTTGTTAATGCAGGAATTATGAGCTTAAGTCAAGCGATTGGGGTTATAATGGGAGCTAATATAGGAACAACTATAACTGCTCAATTAGTATCTTTAGACGTTGATTTCCTTGCTCCAGTAGCTTTAGGAGTAGGTATAGTTATATATATGTTTTCAAACAAACCGAAACTTAAGCATTTAGCAGAAATACTTATAGGGTTTGGTATATTATTTACAGGTATGGACTTTATGAAAGATGCAGTTAAACCTCTAGCTGAGTTTAAAGGATTTACTGACATGTTAGTGAGCTTTGGAAGTAATCCATTACTTGGAGTCCTTATGGGATTTGCTATAACAGCAATAGTTCAAAGTTCAAGTGCAACAATGGGTATGCTTATAGCATTAGCTTCACAAGGATTAATACCTATAACGGCAGCCTTACCAATATTATATGGTGAAAATATAGGTACATGTGTTACATCTTTAATATCAAGTATTGGTGCAAGTCGTAATGCAAAGAGAGCAGCTATAATGCATTTAGCATTTAATGTCATAGGCTCACTTATATTTATGTTAGTATTAAGTGGTCCAATAGTAAAAATTGTTACATCTATAGACCCAGCTGATACAGCTAGACAACTAGCAAATGCACATACATTATTTAATATATTAAATGTTTTAATATTATTACCATTTGCTAAATTAATAGTTAAATTAGCGATGAAATTAGTTCCAGAAAGAGCGTCAGAAGAGGATGATGATGCTAAGACGGTAAAATATATAGATGATAGAATGATAGAAACACCTTCAATAGCATTAGCTAATACTGTTAAAGAAACTTTAAGAATGGGTGAAAAAGCTAAAGACAGTTTAAATGCAGCAATGGAAGGGTTATTAGAAAAATCTAATGAAAAAGTAAAAAGAGCATTTGGAAGAGAGAAACTTGTAAATGATTTACAAAAGAATATATTAAGTTATTTACTTAAACTATCAAAAGCTTCATTAGATGAAAGTTCAAGAGAATCAGTAGATGTATTATTTAATACAGTTAATGATATAGAGAGAATTGGTGATCATGCAGAAAACATTGCAGAGTTAGCACAATCTGCAATAGAAATGAATGAAACATTTTCAGACGCAGGTAAAGCAGAGCTGCAAAGTATGTACAACAAAGTTATATCTACTTATACATATGCATTAGAAGCTATGAGAACATCAAATGTAGACTTAGCTTGTAAAGTTATAAAAATGGAAGAACAAGTAGATATGATGGAAAAATCTTGTAGAGCAAATCATATGAACAGATTAAACAACAGTTCATGTAGTATAGATAATGGAGTTATATATTTAGACATAGTTAGTAACTTAGAAAGAGTTTCTGACCATGCTGTTAATATAGCTCAACAAGTTATATCAGCTAGATTAGCTAATAATTAATAAAGAAGTTGCCTTTTAAAAGGCAACTTTTTTTGTATGTAAGGAAATTATATTTTATCTGATTTGTAGATAAATATAATTTCCAACTATTAAGCTTGAGCAATGGGCCTGGTTTTATGTCGTAAGATTTGTACTAAATGGGTGGAAATTTAAATATTATGTAAAATTATTATTGAAATTTGTTATTAATTAAACAACCATTTTATGTTATAATTTCAGTAGATTAGATAAATGAAAAATGAAAGGGGTAAGTTTATGAAAAATATAAAATTTGATTATAGTAAAGCCATTGGATTTTTAAATCAACATGAAATAGATTCTATGCAATCTTATGTAGACATAGCTCATGATATGGTTCATAAAAAGACGGGATTAGGTAGTGATTTTTTAGGATGGGTAGACCTTCCAAATAATTATGATAAAGAAGAATTTGATAGAATAAAAAAATCGGCAGAAAAAATAAAATCAGACTCAGATGTATTATTAGTTATAGGTATCGGTGGATCTTATTTAGGAGCAAGAGCTGCTATAGAAATGGCAAGCCACTCTTTCAGAAATAACTTATCTAAAGAAGATAGAAAAGCTCCGGAAGTTTACTTTGTCGGAAATAATATAAGTTCAACATACATGATGGATTTATTAGATGTAATAAAAGGAAAAGATGTATCTATAAATGTTATATCAAAATCAGGGACAACTACAGAACCTGCTATAGCATTTAGAATATTTAAAGATTATGTAGAAAAGAAATACGGAAAAGAAGAAGCTAGTAAAAGGATATATGCTACAACAGATGCTAAACGTGGTGCACTTAGACAACTAGCAGATGAAGAAGGATATGAAACATTTATAATACCAGATGATGTTGGAGGTAGATTCTCTGTTTTAACGGCAGTAGGGCTATTGCCTATAGCTTGTGCAGGTTTAGACATCGATTCAATGATGAAAGGTGCGAAGACAGCTTGTGAGGAGTTTAAAACATCAGATCTAAAATCTAATGAAAGTTATCAATATGCAGTAGTAAGAAATGCATTACATAGAAAAGGTAAAGATGTAGAATTATTAGTAAACTATGAACCACAACTACATTATGTAGGAGAATGGTGGAAACAGTTATTTGGAGAAAGTGAAGGAAAAGATAATAAAGGGATATTCCCTGCAGCAGTAGATTTCTCAACTGACTTACATTCTATGGGTCAATACATACAAGAAGGTAAGAGAATATTATTTGAAACTGTAATTAATGTGGAAAACGCAAGAAGAAACATAACTATAGAAGAAGCAGACGTTGACTTAGATGGACTAAATTACTTAGCAGGGAGAACTGTAGATTTTGTTAACCATAAAGCGACACAAGGAACAATACTTGCTCATACAGATGGACAAGTTCCAAACCTAGTGATTAATCTACCTCAACTAGATGAATATAACTTTGGTTACCTTGTTTACTTCTTTGAAAAAGCTTGTGCAATAAGTGGATACTTATTAGGTGTTAACCCATTTGACCAACCAGGTGTTGAAGCTTATAAGAAAAACATGTTTGCGTTATTAGGAAAAGCTGGATATGAGAAAGAAAGAGAAGAATTAGAAAAAAGACTTAATAATTAAGGTTAAGTTAAGAATAAAGTAATATAATAAAACCATCATTAAAAGTAGATTACTACAAAATGATGGTTTTATTGTATTTATGCATATGGAAATAAATATTTGTTATTAAAGTATAAAATATGCAAATAATAGATTAAAAGATTATTTCGTAGATTAAAAATCAATATATAGGAGGGATTGGAATGTCTAATAAAAGAGGAATCGGATTAGTTGTTTTAATATGTGTAATAACGGGGGTGCTAAGTAGTTTTTTAACTATAGTGCTAATGAAAAATACAGTAGCAAATAATGGTTCATCAGGAAAGCAGCAACAGATAGTTGTAAATGATGATGGAAAAGCTCAAAATATATATCATGCAGTAAGTGATAAAGCTATGCCATCAGTAGTTGGTATAACTGCTACAACAATAGATAGAAATAATGTGTTTGCTATACCAACTCAATCAGAAGGTGTAGGTACAGGTGTTATAGTTGATGCAAATGGATATATACTTACAAATTCTCATGTTGTATCAGATGGTCAAGCTGTTGACGTTAATGTATTATTTAATGATGGTACTAATGCAAAAGGTAAAGTATTATGGAACGATCCAACATTAGATTTAGCAATGGTAAAAGTAGAAAAAACAGGTTTAACACCAGCAGAACTTGGAGATAGTGACGATGTTAGAACTGGTGATATATCAATAGCTATAGGAAATCCATTAGGTCTTGAATTCCAAAAGAGTGTAACTCAAGGTATAATAAGTGGATTAGATAGAACTATAAAAACAGAAAAATCTAATATGACAGGTCTTATGCAAACTGATGCTAGTATAAATCCAGGAAACAGTGGAGGACCATTATTAAACCAAAAAGGTCAAGTTATAGGTATAAATACAGCTAAAGCTTCTCAAGCTGAAGGATTAGGATTTGCAATTCCTATAAACACAGCAAAACCTATAGTTGAACAAGTAATAAAATCAGGAAATTTTGAAAAAGTTACATTAGGTATAAAAGGAATTGATTTAGCGATATTTGAAGCATCTACAGGAACAGATTTAGCAGCAAAAGAAGGTGTATATATAGCAGAAGTAATTGCCAACACAGCAGCTCAAAAGTCAGGAATACAAACTGGCGATGTAATAGTTAAAGTTGGAGATATTAATATATCTAGTATGTCAGACCTTAATAAATCATTATACAAATATTCAAAGGGAGATAATACGAAAGTAACTATAAATAGAAACGGAAAAGATATAACTATGAATGTTAAGTTTTAAAAATAACATAAAAAAGATGGGATATAATTATATCCCATCTTTCTTTATATTATTTTGCTTTTTCGCTAGAACAAGAAGACTGACTAGAGCACCCTGAACAGCTAGAGCAACCATTATTTTTTGATTTAATGTTTTTGTAAAGTATTATAAGAGCTATAGCTACTATTAATCCACCAACAACTAATTCTATTGCAGAAGATATATGAGCACCCTCAAATAATAACGAACCAATAACTTTAATTATAAATGCTACTACCCAAGCTAATGCAAATTGGTAAGTTGCAGATATAATCATCATCTTACTTCCGTACTCTTTTCTCATTGTAGAAAGAGCAGCTATACATGGAGTATATAAAGCTGAGAAAGCTAAGAATCCATATGCAGATACAGAAGTAAATAAAGTAGGTAAAACAGTATCCACATTACCATAAACAACTTCCATAGTAGTTATAACAACTTCTTTAGCACTTATACCAGTTAATATAGAAACACCAGCTCTCCAATCTCCAAATCCTAATGGAGCAAATATTGGAGCTATAAATCCACCGATAGAAGCTAAGAAACTCTCATTTATATTTTCAGTAAATCCTGAGAAGTTAAAATAAGATAATGCCCATATAACAACTGACATAGCAAACATTATAGTACAAACTTTTATTAAGAATCCTTTAGCCTTACTCCAAGTATTCTTTAATAAACTACTTAATGATGGTAAATTATATTGTGGAAGTTCTAAAACAAATGGTTCAACCTCTGTTTTATATGCTGTTTTATTTAATACTAAAGCTACTAATATAGCAACAACTATACCTAATAAGTAAAGTGAAGTAGTTACAAGTGGTGCATTTTTTGGGAAGAATATTCTCACGAATAATGCATAAACTGGTAATTTAGCACCACAAGTCATAAGTGGAGATATAAGTGCAGTTATTTTTCTATCTTTTTCACTTTCTAAAGTTCTAGTAGCCATTATAGCTGGAGATGCACATCCAAGACCTAATATCATAGGTATGAAGGCTTTACCAGATAAACCTACTTTTTTCATTATATTATCCATTAAGAATGCTGTTCTTGCCATATAACCACAATCTTCAAAGAACGACATACCTAAGAATAGAACGAATATTAATGGGAAGAATGGTAATGCTCCACCTAATCCACCTATTATTCCATCTACTATTAAAGAATGGAACCAAGGACTAGAATTTGCTAATAAATTACCTATAGGTACAGCTAGATAAGCATCTATTGCTTCTTCAGTTAATCCTTGAAGAGGTCCACCTACCCAATCAAATGTGAATTTGAATAAAAGTAATAATGCCGCTATAAATATTGGGTAAGCTAATATAGGATTTAAAACTATATTATCTATCTTATCACTTAAAGATTTTTTATTTTTTAATTTTGATTCCATAGAATTTTCTAGTATTTTTTCTATTTCTTTATAAGTATTAACTTCGTTTCCAAAGTCTTTTCTATAGTTACAGTTAGATGATAAAGCTGACTTTATATCAGAAGTTATATTATCGAAACCTTCTTTTTTCTTAGCTATTACAGGAATAACTTTAACACCCAATTCTCTTTCTAATTTTTTAGCATCAATATTTATACCTTTAGACTCAGCAACATCAACCATATTAAGTAATAATACTATTGGCTTGTTATATTGCATAAGTTGTGTAGTTAAATATAAGTTTCTATCTAAGTTAGATGCATCTACAATATTTAATATTAAATCAACATTTCCATTTTCTAAAAAAGACTTAGATACCTTTTCTTCATTAGAGAATGTATCCATTGCATATATACCAGGTAAGTCTATAACTTTTATATCCTTACCAATAAAACCTTCTTTTTTTTCTATAGTAACACCTGGCCAGTTTCCAACATATTGATTTGAACCTGTTAATATATTGAAGACAGTAGTTTTACCTACATTAGGGTTACCTAGTAACGCTACGTTAATCATGTTTTTCCCCCTTATTTTAAAGAAATATTCTTAGCATCAGATTTTCTAAGAGCAAGATCAAAACCTCTGAATCTAACTAGTATAGGATCACCTAGAGGAGCAATTTTTTTAACCTCTATTTCTGTATCGTCTATACATCCTAAAGCAAGTAATCTTTTTGCTAATTTTTCATTTCCATATATTTTATTAATATTACCTTTTTGGCCAACTTTTAAATCGTAAACAGTCATCATTAATACCTCCTAATGAAATTCATTATCAATAAGAGTATATCAGTAAACAGTTTGTGTGTCAACAAAATGTAAGGAATTGAACTATGTTAAATTGAGATATGCAATTAATTTTATAGTATATTAATTTGAAATTAAAATATTGTATGAAATGCTTGAATTTATGGGAATAGTAGGGGATTTTGTGTTGACAAAGTCTGATAAAATTTGTTAAGATAAAGACATAAAATATACAATTTTGTAACTATGGTGATTATTATGGCGAATAGGGAATTAGAAGCATTAAAAAAGGAAATTGAAACACTTAGAGAAGAAATCAATACATATATAGAATATCCAGAGATATTCAAGGAGGAATTGGTTGACTCAAGCAATAAAATAGATACACTAATAAATAAGTACATGATTTTAAGTAGTAAGTAAGCCCACATATGTGGGTTTTTTTACATTTTAAAATAAATATGTAAATGCATATCTTGTTAATAAAGTGAGAATATTAAGTAACTAGATAAGAATAAATAAAACATTTAAATAATTAGATAAAGGTGAAATTTATTATGTTAGTTAGAATTATAAACTCAATTATAATTATTATATTTTCATATATACTATTAAAGCTTATACAATACCTAATAAATAAGATATTTAAAATCACTAAATTTGATGTAAGATATGAAAACACACTATCTAGTGTATTAATGTCAATATCGTACTATATAATATTTACAATTAGCATAATACTAATACTTAGAGAGTTTCAAATAATGGATGTAACAAAATTTGGATCTTTAGTTACAGGGGCTAGTATAGTTGGTTTAATAGCTGGGGTAGCGTCTCAAAGTATATTAAAAGATATTTTCAATGGATTTTTTATATTATTTGAAAAACAAGTTCAAGTTGGAGACTTTATTGTACTTAATGAAGAATTCAGAGGTAGAGTAGAAGAAATTGGGCTGAGGAGCATTAGCTTAAGAGACTGGGATTTGAGAAGAATAACTATAGCTAATGGAAATATAGCGAGCATAAGAAACTATAGTAAGAATAAAATGAGGGTAGTAGTACATGTTAGAGTATCTTATGAAGAAGATCCAATGAAAGTAATAAGTACATTAGAAGAGGTTTGTAATATAATGAATAAAGATTATGAAAATTATTTATATAAATCCTCACCACAAGAGCCTATCAGTCCATTTAGTGTATATGGAGTAACAGATATAGAAAATAATCCAGTAGGAGCTCAATATACTATAACTGGAATGGTAGACTCACATAATTACTTTTTGGCTCTTAAAGAAGTTAAATTACAAATACTTATTACATTTAAGAAAAATAATGTTCATATAGCGTATCCTACTCATATAAATATAATAAATAATAAAATTAATAATGATGAAAAAGAGCTATAAATTTAGCTCTTTTATTATATGAAATTACATAAGAGTATAATAAATTAATTTAATAATTTTTTATAAGGGGGAGTGGATTTATATTATAAATAATAAAGAAATAATAATAAGGTTATTAATGGCACTTATAATAGGAGGATTAACTGGGTTAGAGAGAGAAAAGTCACATCAATTTGCGGGATTTAGAACTCATATTTTAGTAGCAGTAGGTTCATGTATTACTTCCATAACGTCATTATCTTTATTCTTTGACTATAATTCATATGCAAGCTTTGACCCAGCTAGATTAACAGCACAAGTATTATCAGGTATAGGTTTTTTAGGAGCTGGTGCAATTTTAAAAACTTCAAATGGTATAAGAGGGCTAACTACAGCAGCTGGAATATGGGCAACTGCATGCATAGGAATTGCAATTGGATATGGATATTACGTTTTAAGTATATCAGCATGGCTATTTGTTATGATAACCCTTTATATATTAAAAAATATAGATAAAATTTTATTTAGAAAAAAACAGACTATATTTAATGTAACGGTAGATAATATAAATATGGTATCAGTACTATACGCCAAATTCGCTAAGTCCCAAATTGATGTTAAAAATATAGATATAGAAGATGAAGATGGACAATATTTTAAATTAAGCTTCTTTATAGTTTATGATAGGCGAATTATAATGGAAGAACTAGTAAAAGAACTAAATATGTCAAAAAATATAATAAATGTAGATTATTTACATTAAAATAATATAAAATAGAAGATAACTAACTAGAATTAAAATTGAGGTGTATAAATTGAAAAAAAACATAAGAATAATAACAGATGGTTCGTGTGATTTTCCTAAGGAAGTTTTGGATAGAGTAAACCCAGATATAGTAGGTATTAATGTTGCTTTTGGAGAAGAAAGTTATATTGGTGGTGTAGAGATAGATGAAGAAACTTTTTATAACAAAATGAGAGGATGTAAGGAACTACCAAAGACATCAAGTCCTTCTCCAGATAGATTTATAGAACTATATAATTGTGAAGAAGATGAATTATTAGTATTTACTTTAACATCAAAATTATCTAGTACATATAGTAATGCGGTATTAGCCAAAAATATGTATTTAGAAGAAAATCCAAACAAAAGAATCGAAGTTATAGATAGCCAAAGTGGTTCTATTGGTGTAGCCTTAATGATATTAAAATGTAATGAATTAATAGAAAATGGAAAAACTATGGATGAAATCCTAGATGCGATAGATAAATTTAAAGAGGACATTGTTTTCTTTGGTGCATTAGATACTTTAGAAAATGCAATAAAAGGTGGAAGAGTAAATCCTATTGCTGGAAAATTAATAAATGCATTAAATTTTAAAGTTATCATAAAAATAGAAGAGGGATTAGTTAAACCTATAGATAAAGCTAGAGGTGGAGTTAATAGTTTAAAGAAAGCCCTTGAATATGTACAAAATAATGTAAAAGATGCAAGTGAAAAAACTGTTATAATAGCTCATGCAAATTGTCCAGAAAAAGCTTTAAAGATTAAAGAAACAGTAGAAGCAAATGCTGAATTTAAGGAAGTATTAATAGCAAGTATAGGTCCGATAATGGGAACATTCACATCAGAAGGAGCTATATTAGTGTCTGTTTTATAATATATAAGAAATTATATTTATTATAAATAAAATGGATAATATACAAGTATTTTAAAGCGAATTTTTATAATTTTTTTAAAGGAGTGAAAATTATGGGAATAGATAGAAATAGTATAGAAGAAAAGTATAAATGGAAAATAGAAAGAATGTATCCAAATAAAGAAGCTATAGAAAGTGATATAGAAAAAGTAAAAGGATTCATATCTAAGGCAAAAGAGCTTAAGGGAAAACTATCTGAAAGTAAGGAAAACCTATACGAGGCTTTAAATATCTCAGAAAAAGCTTCTCAAATATTACAAAACCTATATGTATATACTCATATGAAGCAGCATGAAGACACTAGAATAAATGCTAATCAAGGAATAGCTACTAAGACAGATATGCTATCAACAGAACTATCAATGGCTTCGTCATATATGGTTCCAGAAATAATAGCGATAGATAGCGAAAAATTAAATGAGTATTTAAATGATGATAAATTATCATTTTATAAAAAACATATAGATGATATTTTAAGAGAAAAGCCTCATACATTAAATGAAAGAGAAGAAGAAATACTAGCTGCAACAGCAGATTTATCTGGTGTACCTGAAAACGTATACGACATGCTAGCGTTTGCAGATTTAGAGTTTCCAGAAATAGAAGATGAAAATCATGAAAAAGTAAGATTAACAGATTCTAATTTCTCAACTTTCCTTAGAAGCAAGGATGCAAGAGTAAGAAAAGATGCATTTGAAGCAATGTACTCAATATATGATAAGTATAAAAATACTTTTGCTGCAATTCTTTATGGTGGAATAAAGGCAGAAATATTTTATGCTAAAATAAGAAAATATGAATCGGCGCTACAAGCATCTCTATTCCAAGATGATATAAGTATAGATGTATATAATAATCTTATAGCGGCAGTGGATGAAAACCTAGATGCTCTAAATAAATATGTAGATCTTAAGAAAAAATTCTTAGGATTAGATGAGATACATATGTATGATTTATATGTTCCACTAACTGATAAGTTTGATATGAAAATACCATATGAAAAAGCTCAAGAAATTATATTAAATGCATTAAAGCCTTTAGGTGAAGAGTATTTAAGCATAATAAAGAAAGCTTTTGAAGATGGATGGATAGATGTTTATGAGAATGAAGGAAAACAAGGTGGAGCTTACTCATGGGGAAGTTATGATTCTAATCCATATATATTAATGAGTTATAAAGATGATTTAAACTCTTTATTCACTTTAATACATGAATTAGGTCATTCACTACACAGTTATTATTCTAGAAGTAGCCAGCCTTTCCTATACTCTAACTACAAAATATTTGTTGCAGAGGTTGCATCTACATTAAATGAATTATTATTAATAAACTATTTATTAGAAAATTCTAATTCTAAAGAAGAAAGAATTTATCTATTAAACTATTATTTAGAGCAATTTAGAACTACTGTATATAGACAAACTATGTTTGGTGAGTTTGAAAAATTAACTCATGAAAGAGTAGAATCAGGAGAGCCATTAACAGCTGAAGAGTTTACATCTATATACTATGATTTAAATAAAAAATATTATGGAAATTCTGTTAAAGTAGATGACCAGATAGGTTTAGAGTGGGCTAGAATACCACATTTCTATTCAAACTTCTACGTTTATAAATATGCAACAGGATTCTCTGCTGCAAGTGCATTAAGCCAACAAATATTAAAAGAAGGTCAAGAGGCAGTCGATAGATACTTAGGGTTCCTAAAAAGCGGAGGATCTGAGTATCCATTAAAACAACTAAGAGACGCTGGAGTTGACATGGAAAAGAAAGAAGCGGTAGATGAAGCACTAAAAGTATTTAGTGACTTAGTAGATAAATTAGAAAAAGAATATTAAATAAAAAATGAGCATTATAAATCATAATAGCTCATTTTTTATTTGCAAATTTTAAGCAACGGATGTAACTGAATGAATATGAAGTTATATCGTTGGCGTCATGAGCGAAGTTATATCGTTGACGCCATGAGCGAAGCGAATTTTACACACTCTTAACAATATTTACACTGGCTTAACCTGTTTATAATATTCACTTAACATAAGAGCTGTATTATATAAATTGTAAAGGACATGAAAATAATAAAATTTAAATATAAACGGGGGTACATTATATGTTTAAGAAAAAAATAGGAGTACTTTTAGCTAGTACAGTATTAGTAGGAAGTTTAGCGGTAGGATGTGGATCAAGTTCAGATGGATCTAAAGTTACAGTATCAGGTTCAACTTCAGTAGGTCCAGTTATGGAAGTTATAGCAGAAGAATTTCAAGCTAAAAACGAAGGTGTTACAGTAGAAATACAACAAGTTGGATCATCGGCAGGAATAAAAAATACAATAGAAGGAACATCTGAAATAGGAATGTCATCAAGAGATATTAAAGATGAAGAAAAAAGTACAGGGTTAAAAGAAACTCAAATAGCGCTTGATGGTATATCACTTATAACTAATAAAAATAATGAAGTAAAAGATTTAACTTTACAACAAGTAAAAGATATATACACAGGAAAAATAACTAACTGGAAAGAAGTGGGAGGTAAAGATGCTCCTATAGTAGTTCTATCAAGAGAAGATGGTTCGGGAACTAGAGATGGATTCCAAGAAAAAGTTGGATTTGAGTCAGAAGAATTAATAAAAGATGCTCAAATAAGTGATGGATCAGGAAATATAAAATCTACAGTTGAAGGAAATGAAAATGCAATAGGATATATATCTTTTGGATACGTAGATGACGCAGTAAATGGATTAAAAATAGATGGTGTAGAATTAAATCCAGAAAATGTTAAGTCTGGTAAATATGCAATAGCAAGACCATTTGTACTAGTTAATGCAGACGGTAAAATATCAGAGCAAGGAACTAAATTTATAGACTTTATATTAAGTGATGAAGGACAAAAAATAATAGAAGGTAAAGGCTTCATAAGCATAAAATAGATAAATACCCTACTTAAAAAGACACATACATATGTGTCTTTTTTATTCTTTAAGGCTTTATTTAACATGGTTTTAACATAAATAATGTATATGGGAATTAATGTTAAGAATGTTAGATAATTTTACTTTTACTTAACATAAATCTAATATGGATTTAACTTTAAACTTATATTATATAGGTGTAGGGAGCAAGGAAATAATTTATTAAATAAAAAATGTTTAAAGGAGCGATTGCTTATGTTAGTTAAGTCTCGAGTAGTTAGTTCAAATCAGAGAGACAATAAAAATGGAAATAAAAATAAATATATTATGGAAAAAATATCTAAAAATATATTCTTTATAAGTGCATTAATAGCAGTTTTAAGTTTACTTTTAATAATAGGATTTGTATTTTATAAAGGATTAACTCCTTTTATATCAAAGGGTTATTCTTTTACTGAATTCTTAATGGGAAGCGACTGGCTACCAACATCAGATAAATTTGGAATTTCATCAATGATAGTAGCATCAATTACTGCTACAATGGGAGCTTTAATTATAGGAGTACCAATTGGTATATTAACATCTGTATTTATAGCAGAAATAGCTCCAAAGAAGGTAGCTAAAATTATATCACCAGCAGTTGAATTATTAGCAGGAATACCATCTGTATTATATGGAATATTTGGATTAGCATTTATAGTTCCGACTATACAAAATACATTCAATTTAGCTAAAGGACAAAGTCTTTTAGCAGTAATAATAGTTTTAGCAATAATGATGTTACCAACAATAATATCTGTATCAGAAACAGCAATAAGAGCAGTACCAAGAGCTTATAAAGAAGGATCATTAGCATTGGGTGCTTCAAAAATAGAAACAATATTTAAAGTTGTAATACCAGCGGCTAAATCAGGTATATTAGCAGCAGTTGTTTTAGGAGTAGGTAGAGCATTAGGAGAAACTATGGCTGTAATACTAGTAGCAGGAAACTCACCAGTTATGCCATCATCTTTAATGGATAGTGTTAGACCTCTTACAACTAATATAGCTCTAGAAATGGGATACGCATTTGGAACTCATCAAGAGATGTTATTTGCAACTGGAGTAGTATTATTTACATTCATATTAATATTAAATTTAATACTAAATAAACTTTCAAACAAGGCGGTAGATTAATATGAGAAAGTTAAAAGAAAATATATTAAAAGCATTAATTTATTTATCAGCGATATTTACAGTAGCAACATTAGTTGTAATTGTAGGATATATATTTATAAATGGAATTGGTGGAATAAATCTAAAATTCTTATTTAGTGATTATTCTGCATCAGGAGATGGCGGAATATTACCAATGATAGTAACAACAATATATATGGTTGTCCTTTCTATAGTAGTAGCTACACCGATTGGAATTCTAGCAGCTATATATTTACAAGAATATGCTAAAAAAGGGAAAATGGTAACTGCAATAAGATTTGCTACAGAAAGCTTGGCAGGTATACCATCTATAATATATGGATTATTTGGAGGAATTTTCTTCGTAGTAACTTTAGATATGAAGTATTCTATATTATCAGGAGCATTGACAGTAGCGATAATAATATTACCAGTAATAATAAGAACTACAGAAGAATCATTAAAGACAGTACCTCAAAGCTACAGAGAAGCATCTTTAGCTTTAGGCTCAACAAAGTTTCAAACTTTATATAAGGTAGTACTTCCAAGTGCTATACCAGGTATATTATCAGGACTTATATTATCAGTAGGTCGTGTTATAGGAGAATCAGCAGCTATATTATTAACAGCAGGAACTGTTGCTAAAATGCCAGGTACAATATTTGATAGTGCTAGAACACTAACAGTTCAAGCATACTTATTAACTAAAGAAAAAGGCGATATATCTGGAGCAGCGAGTATTGGAGTTGTTTTAATAATACTAGTATTATCATTAAATATGATAGCTAAGATTGTTGCAAAGAAATTAAATAAGGCAAATTATTAAATAAATTTTACGAGGTGTAAAAATGAATTCAAATAATGATATAAAATTAAAAGTAAGAGACTTAGATTTATTTTATGGTGATAACCAAGCACTAAAAAAAATAAATATGAATATAAAAGAAAATAAAGTAACAGCATTAATAGGTCCATCAGGGTGTGGAAAGTCTACATTTTTAAGAACTTTAAACAGAATGAACGACCTTATAGATAATGTAACTATAAAAGGAAATATAGAAGTTGATGGAGAAGATATATACAAGAGTGAAGATGTTATAAAGTTACGTACAAAAGTTGGGATGGTATTTCAAAAGCCAAACCCATTCCCAATGAGTATATATGATAATGTAGCATACGGACCTCGTACACATGGAATAAGAGATAAAAAAGAACTAGATAAAATAGTTGAAGAAAGTCTAAAAGGTGCAGCTATATGGGATGAGGTAAAGGACAGATTAAAGTCATCGGCATTAGGACTTTCAGGTGGACAACAGCAGCGTATATGCATAGCTAGAGCTATAGCAATGAAGCCAGAAGTAATCCTTATGGATGAGCCTACATCAGCACTAGACCCAATATCAACTTTAAAAGTAGAAGAGTTAATAGAAGCATTAAAAGATGATTATACAATAGTAATAGTTACACATAACATGCAGCAAGCAGCACGTGTTTCTGACGACACAGCATTTTTCTTAAATGGAGAAGTAGTAGAATTTAATGACACAAAGATTATGTTTACTAGCCCAGAAGACAAGCGTACAGAAGACTATATAACAGGTAGATTTGGATAAAATCTATATAACAAAATCTAAAAGGAGTTTTAAAAATGGTTAATACGAGTTTAGAGCTAGATATAAATACTTTAAAGCAATATACTATAAAAATGATTGAAAGATGTGAAAAAGCTTTAGAGTTATCTGTAGATTGTATGGTAAGAAAAGATTTAGATGGTTCAAAGAAAGTTATAGAAGAAGATGAAGAAATAAACACATTAAGAGAATATATAAGAGATAGAAGTATTGAGTTAATGGCATTAAAGCAACCCATGGCAAGAGATTTAAGATACGTATATGCTTTAGGGAATATAGCTATAGAATTAGAGAGAGTAGGAGATTATGCATCTAATATCGCAGCTGAAACATTAAAAATAGGTAATGAACCATATATAAAGGCATTAATAGATATTCCTAAAATGACAAATGAATGTAGAGAAATGCTTTTAGCAGTGCTTGAAGCTCTAGAAAATGAAGATGAAAAATTAGCATATGACACAGCTCTAAGAGATGAAAAAGTAGACCGTTTATATGAACAAATTCATGAAGATTGTTTAAAAATAATGAATGAGAACCCAGAAACTATTAATCAAGGTGTAAGACTTTTATTTGTAGGTAGATATCTTGAAAGAATAGGTGACCATATTACTAATGTATGTGAAAAAGTTATTTATGCAATCAACGGAAAAATGATGGAAATAGGATAAGATAAGCATCTTATCCTATTTTTGTAATATTTATTGACCCAAAGCCGTATGAATATAGATATAAATATTTATATCTAAAAAAATATAATTAAAAATTTATCAAAAATATATTGAAAAACCGTTTTCAAAATAATATTATTTATAATAAGAAAGGTTTTTTAAATAAGGGGGATCTTAATATGGAATATAATGTGGCAGAAGTAGTTAACAAAGTTATTGAAGATGTAAAAGTTAGAAATAAAGGAGAAAGTGAATTTCATCAGACAATAGAAGAAGTACTACACTCATTAGAACCAGTATTAGAGAAACATCCAGAATACATAAAGGAAAGTATATTAGAAAGAATAGTAGAACCTGAAAGACAAATAATGTTTAGAGTTCCTTGGGTTGATGACAATGGTAATGTTAAAGTTAATAGAGGATTTAGAGTACAATTTAATAGTGCAATAGGACCTTATAAAGGTGGACTTAGATTTCATCCATCAGTTAATCTAGGAATAATAAAATTCTTAGGTTTTGAGCAAATATTTAAAAACTCTTTAACAGGTTTACCAATTGGTGGAGGAAAAGGTGGATCAGATTTTGATCCTAAAGGTAAGTCAGATAGAGAAATAATGAGATTTTGTCAAAGTTTTATGACTGAATTATATAGACATATAGGGCAACATACTGATGTTCCTGCAGGTGATATAGGAGTAGGAGCTAGAGAAATTGGATATTTATTTGGACAATATAAAAAGATAAGAAATTCATATGATGCAGCAGTATTAACTGGTAAAGGATTAACATATGGAGGTTCTCTTGCTAGAAAGGAAGCGACTGGATTTGGTGTTATATACTTTGTAAATGAGATGTTAAACTACCATAAACATTCACTAGAAGGTAAGAGAGTTGTTATATCTGGATCTGGAAATGTTGCTATATATGCAGCTCAAAAAGCACAGGAATTTGGAGCTAATGTAGTT
Organism: Faecalimicrobium dakarense; assembly: GCF_000499525.1. Lineage (GTDB taxonomy): Bacteria > Bacillota > Clostridia > Peptostreptococcales > Peptostreptococcaceae > Faecalimicrobium > Faecalimicrobium dakarense. The sequence continues at coordinate 26,504 of NZ_HG529382.1, forward strand.
GCAATGTGTGATTCAGCTGGATATGTAATTGATGAAAATGGTATAGACATAGAATTAATAAAACAAATAAAAGAAGTAGAAAGAAAAAGAATAAGAGAGTATGCTAATAGAAAAGATGGCAGTCAATACTTTGAAGGTCAAAAAGGCATATGGTCTGTTAAATGTGATATAGCTCTTCCATGTGCAACTCAAAATGATATAAGTATAGAAGAAGCTAAGTTATTAGTAGAAAATAATGTGCTTGCTATTGGAGAAGGAGCAAACATGCCTTGTACAAATGAGGCAGTAGAATACTTCCTAGAAAAAGGAGTACTAGTAGCTCCAGCTAAGGCTGCAAATGCAGGTGGAGTTGCAACATCAGCTCTTGAAATGTCTCAAAATAGCATGAGGCTTTCATGGACATTTGAAGAAGTAGATGAAAAATTAAAAGGTATAATGATAAACATATTTGAAGCTTCAAAAAATGCAGCAGAAGAATATGGACACAAAGGAAACTATGTAGTTGGAGCAAATATAGCAGGATTCTTAAAAGTTGCAGAAACTATGATGAGTCAAGGTATAATATAATAAAT
>NZ_HG529383.1 GCF_000499525.1 Faecalimicrobium dakarense
TTATTTATTATATTGAAGTTTTGTAAAATTTATTAATAATAAAATATACCTGATAATAGTATTAATAGTGAATTTAATGAAATAATATTAATTTTTATTTATATAAAAATATAAAAAATTAACTTTAACTTAGAACATTAAAAAACACAATAAACATCTCGACAAATCATATATTTATGGGGATAATAAAATAAAGATTATAAGAATTATAGCTTAGATAAACTATAATTTAAAAGCTAGGAGGAATATAATTGAAGTTAGAAAAGATCGGAATGAGAACGATTAAAAGTGGTATAGCTGTAAGTTGTTGTGTTATGGCAGGAAAATATATAGTACAAAATCCAATGTATTCTGCAGTAGCATGTATAATATCTATGAAAGATACAGTAACAGGCTCTCTTAACGCAGGGTTTGATAGAATAAAAGGAACTATAATAGGTGGTATAATAGGTTTTTTAATGGTACTTATTAAACCAGGAGATCCAATTTTATGTGGTTTAGGTGTTATTGCAACTATATATATTTGCAATATACTTAAATTAAATACAGCGATAACAGTTGCAAACGTAGCATTTACATCTATATATTTAGGAGTTATAGATAGTGATCCGGCTATATACTCTTTTCATAGAATAGTAGATACTTCTATTGGTGTTATAACTGGGGTAGTAATAAATTATTTATTAGCAAGACCTAACTATTTAGGAAATGTAAAAAATGAACTAGTTAAATTTGAGAAAATGACATTAGAATCTATAAAACATAAAATAGTAAGTAAAGAGAAATTAAATATAGCGAAATTTGAAAAAGAAGCTAAAAAATTAGAAGGTATATATAAAAAGCTTGTAGATGAATCAAGATATAGTAGAGATGAAATAAACACTGATAAAGTTAAAGAAGCTATGAATATGTGTAAAGAAATATATTCTCATATACATGCCATAGAACTGCTAAATAAAAAATTGTATTTAAATAATAAAAACTATGAAAATTTAAAAATATTATATAATATGGAAAATATTGAATGGGATATAGATGAAGAAAAAAGCCCTGTATTTAACTACCATTTAAGTGAAATAATAGAAGAAATGAAAGCTCTTCGTGAAATTAACAAATCTAACTAACAATTCATAAATAAAATATAGTACCTCTGCAAATATTAACTTATATAAGAAAATAGGAGGTGCTATATGAATTCTATAAATATAAACCCAAAAATCCTTGAAGAATATAAAATGAAACTTTTCAAAGAACTAGTAAAATCTGTTTGGTATGAGGAAATAGAAAAAATAGAAGAAATACCAATAAAGGTATTAGGAGATAGTGAAATCGACAAGTTTGATAATGAAACAATTATAAATTTAATGAGAGTAATAATGGGATTAGATCCAACCGATAAATTTGATAATTCATTAGTAGAGATGCTAAATGAATCAATAAATTTAAAGGAAATTAACACTCCTATAATATCAATAATAAAGCAAGCATGTAAACACTGTGATAAAAATAGCAAAGAAGGTGCATGTTTAATTAAAAATAAGCATAGTAATTGTAATGAGACAAATACTTGCAACGCATGTGGAGAATGTATATCAAAATGTAGCCTAGGAGCTATATCAGATAAAATACAGTTTATTCCTATGGTAAATCTTTTAAAAGAAGAAACTTGTCCAGTATATGCTATAGTAGCACCAGCTTTTGTTGGTCAATTTGGAACAGAAGCTACTCCTGGTAAGCTAAGAACTGCTCTTAAGAAGGTTGGATTTGAAGATATGATAGAAGTAGCTTTAGCCGCAGACATGCTTACAGCAAAGGAAGCTTATGATTATTGCGACCATATGAAAAATCATGAAGATGGATATTATATAACAAGTTGTTGTTGTCCTATATGGGTAGGATTAATTCAAAGTAGCTTTCCGGAAATTTTAGAAAATGTATCTCCATCTGTATCTCCGATGATTGCATGTGGAAGAGCTATAAAAATATTAAATCCTAATGCAAAAGTAGTTTTTATAGGACCTTGCATTGCTAAGAAAAAGGAAGCAACTATAGAGGACATAAAAGATGCTATTGATTTTGTATTAACATTTAAAGAATTAGAAGAAATTTTTAATGCCTTAGAAATAAATCCTTCTGAACTAGAAGAAGAAAATAGAGTTGAAGCTTCGTATTCAGGTAGAGTTTATGCTAGGGCTGGAGGAGTAAGTAAGGCAATACAGCTATCTGCAGAGAGAATAAATAAAGATATTAAATTTATTCCTCAATTATTTGCAGGGGTAAAAGACTGCAAAGATGGCCTACAAAAAGTTATTAATAAAGAAATCGATGCAACATTTATAGAAGGTATGGGCTGTGTTGGTGGATGTGTAGGTGGTCCTAAGAGAATTTTAAACGTAGAAGAGGGAACAAAAAACGTTAATGAATACTCAGAAAATACAAAAATAGAGACTCCTTTTGATAATTTAAATGTATTACAATTTCTAACCGCTATGGGGATTAAAAAGGTAGAATCGTTAGGAGAGAAAGAAGAAGAACAGATTTTAAAGATATTTAGTAGGGATATAAAAAATAGTAAGTAATTAGTACAAATAACATTTGAAGAAGAAATTGTATGAGAGGGAGATTTGGGGGATGAAAAATAAAATTATTTCAATAGTTATAGCTAGCATAGTTCTTGTAGTAGGTGTATTAGGATTTAAAATTTTCACGACAAAAAATGTTGAAGAAACTAGTGTATATAGTGAAAAAAGTTATATTTTTAATAAGATAAAGAATGAAACTCTGGCTAATATAATTGATGATGCAACATCTCAAATACATAAAGGTCCAGGTCCTAGTCCAGAGAAAATAGCATATATAACTATAGATGATGGGCCATCTAAATATACGAATGAGATACTAGATGTTTTGAAAAAAAATAATATAAAAGCTACATTTTTTATGATAGAAGGAAATATGAAAAAACATAAAGAAGAAGTAAAAAATGTACAAAAAGAAGGACATAGCGTAGGGTTTCATAGCGTAAGCCATGATATAAAACAACTATATAAAAGTCCTGAAGCAACATTAAAAGAGTTTGATACTTGTAATAACACATTTTATAATATAACAGGAGACGTATCAAAATTAATAAGATTACCTTATGGAAGTAAGCCTTATATGCCTGATGAGTCTCATAATATTTTAGATAAGAATGGATATCTAATGTGGGATTGGAATTTAGATACAGAAGACTGGAGAGCTACAACAGATAAAATAGTAAGTAATGTATTGTATTATGGAAGAGATAGACAGCACCTAGTAGTTTTAATGCATGAAAAAGAGCAAACGGTAAAAGCTTTAGATGGAATGATAAAGATATTAAAAGAAAGAGGATACACAATACTACCAATAACAGAATATACAAAACCTAGAAATTTCTGGGATAAAAATTTATAAAAGTTCACTTTAGTCCATGCGTTCAAACTATTTTGTATTTTCTCATTTATATATTGCTAAAATCTAATGAGGGAGTTAGCTTAGATTTTTCTGATAAATAATTAAATTAACATATATATTATCAGAAATAATTGACAATAATAATATTAATTAGATATAATTAAACAATAAATTAAAATAAAAACTATGATAAAGAGGAGTATGTAAATACTACTATAAGAGAGGAAGATTCATAGGCTGAGAGGTCTTCTAAGTATAGGTTTACAGAATGTAGCTTTGGAGTTTCTAAACTGAACTAATAGTAAGTTTAGACGGGTGGAATCGTTAAATTCTATTAAGAGCCAAAACTTTACTAGTAAAGTGATGGAATTAAGGTGGTAACGCGAGCTTTTCGTCCTTATTTAAGGATGAAAGGCTCTTTTTTTATAATCAAAGATATTTAAATTATAATATTTAGCCAACATATCGCTTAAAGCGAATTTTAAATTAACAATATAAAAAGGAGGTAATATAATGGAAAATACAAACTTACCAAAAACGTATAATCCTAAAGATTTTGAATCAAGACTTTATTCAAAATGGCTAGAAGATGGACTATTTAAATCTAAGCCAAATCCAAACAAAAAACCATTTACAATAATGCTACCACCGCCTAATATAACAGGGCAATTACATATGGGACATGCACTTGACCATACATTACAAGATATACTTATAAGATGGAAGCGTATGGACGGGTATGAAGCTTTATGGCAACCGGGAACAGACCATGCTTCTATAGCAACAGAAGTTAAAGTTGTTGAAAGAATAAAAGAACAAGAAGGAAAAACTAAGTACGAAATAGGAAGAGAAGAGTTCCTAAAAAGAGCTATGGACTGGAGAAATGAATTTGGTAGAAAGATAGTAGACCAAATGCAACAGTTAGGAGATTCTTGTGATTGGGATAGAGAAAGATTCACAATGGATGAAGGATGTAATGAAGCAGTTACAGAGTTCTTTGTGAAACTATATGAAAAGGGTCAAATATACAGAGGAAATAGAATAATAAACTGGTGTCCAGACTGTAAGACTACTTTATCAGATGCTGAGGTTGAACATGAAGAGCATGATGGTAAATTTTATCATATAAAATACCCAATAAAGGGTAGCGATGAGTTCTTAGAAATAGCTACAACTAGACCAGAAACAATGCTTGGGGATACAGGTATAGCTGTAAATCCTGAAGATGAAAGATATAAGCACTTAGTAGGAAAGCATGCAGTACTTCCTATGATAGGTAGAGATCTTATAATAGTTGCTGATGATTATGTTGATTTAGAGTTTGGAACAGGAGCAGTTAAAATGACTCCAGCTCATGACCCTAATGATTTTGAAGTAGGTCAAAGACATGATCTTGAAAAGATAAATGTAATGAACGAAGATGGAACTATGAATAAGTTAGCTGGAAAATATGAAGGTATGGATAGATATGAGTGCAGAAAGCAACTTATAGCTGACTTAGACGAAGCTGGATACTTAATAGCTATAAAAGATCATAACCACAATGTTGGTTCTTGTTACAGATGTAGAACAGTAGTTGAACCAAGATTATCAGATCAATGGTTTGTTAAGATGGATGAATTAGCTAAACCAGCTTTAGATATACTTAAAAATAAAGACTTAGAATTTGTACCAGACAAATTTGATAAAACATATTCTCAATGGTTAGAGAATATAAGAGACTGGTGTATATCAAGACAATTATGGTGGGGGCACCAAATACCAGCTTACTACTGTCAAGAATGTGGTGAAGTAGTAGTATCAAAAGAAATGCCAAAAGAGTGTAAGTGTGGACACACTAGCTTCAAGCAAGACGAAGACGTACTAGATACATGGTTCAGTTCTGCATTATGGCCTTTCTCAACATTAGGATGGCCAAACAATACAGAAGAATTAAACTACTACTATCCAACAAGTGTACTTGTTACTGGATACGATATAATATTCTTCTGGGTAGTAAGAATGGCATTTGCAGGAATGTTCTGTATGGATCAAACTCCATTTAAACATGTATTAATACATGGACTTGTTAGAGACTCAGAAGGTAGAAAAATGAGTAAATCTCTAGGAAATGGAATAGACCCATTAGAAGTAATAGACCAATATGGTGCTGATGCATTAAGATTCATGTTAGCAACTGGAAATTCCCCAGGAAATGACATGAGATTCTACATGGAAAGAGTAGAATCATCAAGAAACTTTGCTAATAAATTATGGAATGCATCAAGATTTGTATTCATGAATATAGATGAAGAAGTAATGAATGGTGTAACTAGAGAGTCAGTTGAAGATAACATGACTTTAGCTGATAAGTGGATAATATCAAGAGCAAATAATGTTGTTAAAGAAGTTACTGATAACATGGACAAGTTTGACCTTGGTATAGCTGCTCAAAAGATATATGACTTTGCATGGTCAGAGTACTGTGACTGGTATATAGAAATAGTTAAACCAAGATTATATTCTGATGATACTAAAGCTAAGCAAACGGCTTTATATACATTAACATATGTATTAGAAAAAATATTAAAACTTCTTCACCCATATATGCCATTTATAACAGAAGAAATATATACTCACCTTCCAACAGTAGAAGGAAGTATAGTTGTAGCTGAGTTCCCTCATTACAACGAAGCAGATAATATGGCTAAAGAAGAAGAAATGATGAACTTAACTATGGATGGTATAAGAAACATAAGAAACGTAAGAGCTGAAATGAATGTACCACCATCAAAGAAAGCTAAGGTTATAATAGTTCCTACAGATGAAAAGAAAGAAGCAATGGTTGCGGGTTCTGACTACTTTGTAACATTAGCGTCTGCATCAGTAGTTGAAATAGTTGAAGATGAGACTAATATACCAGAAGATGCTGTAAGTGTTGTTATAGATGGTGTTAAGATATTTATACCACTTGATGAATTAGTTGACTTTGCTAAGGAGATAGAAAGATTAAGCAAAGAAAAAGCTAAATTAGAAGGTGAAATAAAGAGGGTTAACGGAAAACTTTCTAACCAAGGATTCTTAGCTAAGGCTCCAGAAAGTTTAATAAATGAAGAAAAAGCTAAGAAAGAAAAGTTTGAAGAAATGATGAAGTCTGTAGTTGAAAGACTTGAAAATTTAGAAACTAAAATGAAGTAATATAAAAATTTATATTATTTAATAACAATACCCCTTAAAGTAGTGTTTTATACACTTACTTTAAGGGGTAATTTTTATGTGAAAAAAAATATATATATTGATTAATTAAACTAATATAGTTAATATAGTTAATTTTTAGATATTAAAAAAGTTTTAAAAAAATGCTATTTTTTTTATATCAGATTTGTAACTAAAAATCCATTGAAAGGTTTACTAAAAATAGTTTATACTACAAAAGTCGACAAGTTATTTAAAAAAATTATATAGAATATAAATTTTACTATGGAGGTCAATGTATATGATAAAACGTATTATACCAGTGATGTTATCGGCAGTATTATTAGTTACAGGTTGTGCAAATAATAATATAGGTGAGACTGATAAAGCAGAAGGATCAAAACTTACATACTCTAATTTAATAGATGATAAAACTCAAAATGAAATTAAAAATATATTGATAGAAAATAAAATAGATGAAAAACAAGCAGGTTATTTTGTTAAGCTTGTACAAAGTTATAATGATCAATCAGATATTAATAAATTAAAAACATCAAAAAAAGGATTTACATCTATAGGAACTAAACAGGTACCGTATGATGAAGCATACTTAGGTGAAAAATGGGATTATAATAAACTGAATTATTCAGATTTCAATTGTAGATTAACAGCTCTTACAATATTTAAAAACTATATAAAATCAGAAGAAAAATTTAAGGGTGATGATAGTAATTTAATGTTTGATATAGATGCAATAGACAATAATCCTATAAGCAGATTTACTAAAGAAGATGTTGATAAGTTTATTAACTTATATGCATCTATTCCAGTAGAAAATTCACAAGATGTAGATAAGCATGCGCAAGCAATAATAAAAGAATTGGAAAAAAGAAAAATATCATTTTTAAATAATGAAACTGTATCAATGATAAATGTATTTTTACATGCGCCAGAAGATAGTATTGTATTTGTAGGTCATGTAGGTATTTCAATAAAGACTAAAGATGGACTATTATTTATTGAAAAGTATGGGGCATCTTTACCGTATCAAGTTTCTAAATTCAAGGATAAAGCAGAGTTAAAAGCTTACTTAATGGATAGATTGGATAATAATACATCTGGTGATGGATCATCAAAGCCAATAATTATGGAAAATAATGAATTAATGAAATAAATATAAAAAGTCACTCTATTTTGAGTGGCTTTTTATATTTAAATGATATTATAAGTATTGTCTTAATATAGTTTTTATTGGTAATAAAATATACTATAATAAAATAGTAGGAATACACAAAAGATAAACTGCCAAGGGGGATAATAAATGAATTACCAAGAATCATTAAAATATATAGAAGAAACTCACAAATTTGGAATAAGACTAGGCTTAGACAATATGACTAAGCTATTAGAGCTTTTAGGAAATCCTCAGGATAAAGTAAAAATAATACATGTAGCAGGAACTAACGGAAAAGGTTCAACATGTTCATTTATAACAAGTATATTAAAAGAAGCCGGATATAAAGTAGGGCTTTATACATCTCCATTTTTAGAAACATTTACAGAGAGAATCAGAGTTAATGGAGAAAATATACCTAAAGAAGATGTAGCAAGAATAGTCACTTTAATAAGAGAAAAAATAGAGCAAATGGTAAGTGAAGGTTACTCTTACCCAACAGAGTTTGAAATAGTTACTACTATGGCATTTTATTATTACTGTGAGCAAAATGTTGATTTTGTAGCTCTTGAAGTAGGTCTTGGTGGTAGATATGATGCGACTAATATAATAAAAAAATCAGAAGTTAGTGTCATATGCTCTATAAGTTTAGATCATGTAAATATACTTGGAGATACAATAGCAAAAATAGCCTATGAAAAAGGCGGAATCATAAAAGAAAATGGAATAGCAATAGTTTATGACCAAGGTGATGAAGCAAAGGATGTAATAAAGAAAATATGTGAAGAGAAAAATGCTAAATACATAGAAGTTAAATTTGATGATATAAATATAAAAAAAATCAGACATATACTCTCAAGTTTATGATGCCAATATAATGGTAGATAAATATGAAGATTTAGAAATAAAGTTAATAGGAGACCATCAAGTAAATAACTCAATACTTGCTTTAAGTGTCATAAAATACTTAGTAGATACTAAAGAATTAGAAATAAGTGAAGAAAACATAAGAAAAGGTCTTATAAATACTAAATGGCCAGGTAGAATAGAAAAAATAAAAGAAAAACCAATATTTATAATAGATGGAGCTCATAATGAAGATGGAGCTAAATCTTTAGCAAGGGCCATAGATAAAAACTTTAAAGGTAAAAATCTGACTATGTTAATTGGTATGTTGGAAGATAAGGATATAGATGGAGTTTTAGAAATACTTATGCCAAGATTCAATAAAGTTATAGTAACTACTCCAGATAGCCCAAGAGCTATAAGTTCTGAATTGCTAAAAGAGAAGATATCTAAATATGTACCTAATGTTGTTGAGAAAAAAGAAATAGAGGATGCGGTCAATTATACGTTAGAAAATTTAAATGAAGATGATGTAATAATAAGTGCAGGTTCTTTATATATGATAGGTGCAGTTAGAACTATAGTAAATAATAAGTAATGTACTTTAATAGATAAAAAAGTATCTAGGAATATCCTAGATACTTTTTTTGTCTAAAATATCTTCTAAGGTATATTTATTAAAAATAGATTTAAAAGATATCAGTGCATTATTTATTATAGGTTTTAGCTTACAAGAATTACTTATATTACAAGAATTATTTTCTGAAGAAAAACATTCTACAATATTTAAATTGTCTTCTGTAATCTCAAGTAAATCACCTAAATTTATACGACTAGGATCCATACCTAATTTTATTCCACCATTTCTTCCTTTAAAGGATGAAATATATCCACATTTAACTAACTTATAAACAATTTTTTTCATATGATGTGACGATAAATTAAGAACTGAAGATAATTCATCCACAGTAAAGTGTTTATCTGGATTATTTCCTAAGTGAATTAGTATTCTAAAACCGTAGTCGGTAAATTTTGATAGATTCATAAAATCCTCCAGTACTAATGTTTTTACAAAACTCTACATTAATATTATACATAGATATAGAAAAAACATAGATATAAAATAAAAA
>NZ_HG529384.1 GCF_000499525.1 Faecalimicrobium dakarense
TTTTAAAGCTTCACGTATAGCTTTAGATAATTGGTCTGGACATGATGTAGCCTTTCCGCCGCAAGGTATATTTTCTAATTTATTTGCAACTTCATGAGCATCTTGTCCTATTACTAAGTGTTTTATTCCAATCATATTCCCTGGACATCCACCTATGAATTCGATATTTGTTATTTTATTGTTGTCATCCACATCAAATGACATTTCTCTGCAGCATACACCGCTTGGTTTAAAAGTTATTTTCATCCCATAAACTCCCATTCATAATGATATTTTAAACTAATGATACCAAGATATGGATAATATTGCAATATATAAAAGATATGCATAATACAAGCATTCTATTTAATATAGTATCATATGATATTTATTATAGGGAGGAGGATGTTATTTGAAAGTATATATTTCGAACTATCTATCAAAGAGTATTAGCGTACTTAATTACGAGACGTTTAATTTGGAAGAAGATATAGAACTAGAAGAAAGAATTTATCCACATCATTTTTGTATAGATAAAGAAAAATCATTAATCTATATACCAAGTTCTAATGATGGAATTTTGTATGTTATAGACTTAAATACTAATAAGATTATAGATAACATATCTATAGGTGGTAGCTTAAGTCAAGTTGCATTATGCAATGGTGAATTATTTGTATCTAATGAAGATTCAAATAGTATATATATAATAGAGCAAGATAGTTTAAATCCAATCGGCATAATCAGCGTAGATGAGATGCCACATGGATTTGATTTTGATCATGAAAATAATAAGTTATATGTACCCTGCATAGATTCTATAGTTTGTATAGATACAACAAACAAATGCATAGATAAAAAAGTAGATACAGACTTTAAAGCATGGCATATAAAAATAGATACGAAAAAATATGAAATATATACATCAACTTTAGATGGAAAATTAGTAATATTAGATGGGACTAATATGAAAGTTAAAAAAATAATAGAAGAGTTTCTACTACCAGTTCAAATATGCTTTAATTACAGTAAAAATAGAGTATATATAGCTGACTTGGGATATAAAAGTATAAGGATTTTAGAATATGAAACGGGAAAATATCTAGGGTCTATCGAAGTAAATGGAAATCCTCAAGGGTTAGAAATATCTAAAAATGAAGAATTATTATTTGTTTCGGATACTCAAAGAAATTCTATAAAAATATATAGTACTTTAGATAATAGTTTATTAAAAGAAGTAAAAGTAGGAAAAGAGCCTACAACCATATTATGTTTGTAGGCTTAATTATTATCACGTATAAGCAATTCGATTACTTCAGCATACATGTAAGAAGCATTTTTCTTCCAGTTATTGCAAATTAAATTGGCCTGCTTTTCTGAAGAAACATTTAAATTTAAATCTATTAAATTAGATTGATTTTCTATAACTCTTAAATTAACAATAAATTCATGATCACTTTGTTTAACAAAACTTGACTTTACTTGAGTATCAGATAATAAATTTTCTTTATTATTATTAATATACTCATCTATTTTTTTTGTCACATCCTCTGGGATTCTAGATAAGAAATATTCTAGTATCTCAAGCCCTTTTTGAGTAAGAGAGTAATATTCTCTAGCAGAGTCTTTGTATGTAGTTAAAAATTTGGATTCCATAAGTTGAGATAAAAACTGTTGAAGCGAGAAGTAATTCATCATCTCTGTTTCTAATACAACTTGTGTTATTTGAGAATTAGTTAAATCCATATTAATTTTATTTAAGATATATAAAATTAATAGCTTATGAGAAGCTAATTCTTCAGATGAGTTTTCAAACATAATATCATCCTCCGTAAACTATTTCTATATAATATATTAAACCAAAATATATAAAAATAAAAGCACAATTTATTTAATATTATATTTGACTATATTTTGGATAATTTTGCAAATAAAAAGGCTACCAAAATGGTAGCCTTTTATTTACTCAGGTGTCAGAATTTTAATCTACTTCCCAGCCATTTGTTGTTCAGCCATTTCAACTAATTTCTTAGTCATATAACCACCAACATATCCGTTTTGTCTAGCTGTTAAGTTACCTTTATCAACAGTATCATAGTTAGCTAAACCTATTTCATTAGCTATTTCTAATTTCATTTGGTTTAAAGCAGCTTTAGCTGCAGGTACTACAGTTTTGTTGTTGTTTGAACTTGACATAGTAAAATTCCTCCTAAAGTTGATATTTGACAACGAATTATGCTCTTTCGTTGTTAATACTAATTTGCCCACGAATGGGACTTTATATACTATTTTTTAAAAAAAATTATTTTTTAAGATTCTTTTCTATTCATTTTTATTTTTTTATCTTTTCTTATACCATTTACAGTACTATGAATTTCTCTTGGATGAACATTATTTTTAAATACTGAATTATCGTGGATACTTTCTCTTTCTCCATTTACATTTTTAGGGATATTATTTAAAGTTGCCATTAAAATTACCACCTTTCAATAAGATTAAATTTAGTTTCTCCAAATAACAAATTTATTTTAGTAGTAATTTTTTGAAATTAAAAAAATAAATTTTAAGTATAGGATAAATTATTACAAGGAGGTGTAGCATGAACAGCAGATTAAAAAAGACTAAGTCACTAATATCTAGTATTTTTTTTCTAGTGCTGACGTTAATATTATTATTTGCTTTAGTTTATGGTATAAGATATTTTTGCTACAAGCAAGAAAATGCAAATATGCCAATATATAAGGTTGATACACAAGAGAAGAAAATAGCTTTAAGTTTTGATGTTGCGTGGGGATCTGATAATATAGATGAAATTCTAAATGTATTAGATAAATACAACATAAAATCTACATTCTTTTTAGTTGGAAGCTGGGTAGATGATAATGAAGAGCTTGTTGCTAAAATACATAAAAAAGGACATGAATTAGGAAACCACTCAAATACTCATGCAAATACAAAAGAATTATCAGAAAAGGCAATAGTACAAGAATTAGAAATGACATCAAGTAAAATTGAAAAAATAACAGGGGATAAAACTACGTTATATAGACCACCTTTTGGAGATGTAGACAATAAGACTTTAGAAGTATGCAAATCTTTAGGATATAAAGTTGTTAAATGGGATGTTGATTCTATGGACTGGAAGGAAATAGGTCCAAATCACGTTATAGAAAGAGTTGCTAGAAGCTCACAGCCAGGATCAATAGTATTATTCCATGCAAATATAAATAACGTAGAAGATTACTTAGATTCAATAATAGGTAACCTTCAAAAAGATGGATACGAAATAGTTCCAGTATCAGAATTAATACATAAAGACAATTATACGGTAGACAGTAATGGTGTGCAAAAAATTAAAGATTAAATAGATATTAAGAAATTGTAATAAAAAACAAACTTAATCAATATATTTATTATATAAAAAAGATAAAACATAAGAATTAACAATTGTGGGGGGAGAAAAAAATGATAACTGTTAAAGACGATACTAATGTAGTAAACCTAAGGGGAGAATTAGAAGATAATTTAGAATTTAGTCATGAGATATTTGGTGAAAAATTCTATAATACTAAAATAAAAATAAATAGACTTAGTGATTCATATGATGTACTTCCGATAACTGTATCAGAAAGATTATTAGAGGAAATAGATTTTGAAAATAATAAATCTGTTAAGGTAGTAGGTCAATTAAGATCTTATAATAAAAATATTGATAATAAAAACAGATTAGTTCTTACTATATTTGTTAGAGATATAAAAGTCTGTGATGAGGAAAACAAAGACCCAAATAGCATATTCCTAGATGGATACATATGTAAAAATCCGATATATAGAAAAACTCCATTAGGAAGAGAAATAACAGATTTATTAGTTGCTATAAATAGGCCATATAATAAATCAGACTATATACCATCAATAGTATGGGGAAGAAATGCAAAGTTTGCAAAGAGCTTAAAAGTAGGGGATAGAATACAAATGTGGGGAAGAGTACAAAGCAGAGAGTACGAAAAAAAGACTGATGATGGAGATGTTCTTAAGAAAGTTGCGTATGAAGTTTCGATATCTAAAATAAAGAAAACTAGCGAAAATAACAATGAATAGGGTTTCATAAAAAACATTGAAATTTACCTATTGAATAGTTCCCTCGGATTGATTATAATCTATTCTATGATGATTTATATAAATGTACAAAATAAAAGAGGGGGAACACTGTGAAAAGCGTATTATATCATGATTACGAGCCTAATGCTGATTTGATTGATACTTCTGATGATGTAACATGTTTTTTAGATACTATCAAGTATGATATAGGAAACAATATATTACTTGTTGGAGAAATAGGCAATTTAGGAAAAAGATTAAGAATGTTAGGTGTGTATGTAACGATATTAGAAAATAGTGCATATGAGGATGTATGTTACTCTTTAATACACAATGAAAACTGTAGTGTTGTAAAAGGTTGTTTAGAGCTACTACCGTTTGAAGATAAATATTTTGATAAAGTGATAATACTAGATCACTTTAATAGTACTAACAACTGTAGTAAGGCTTCAAAAGAAATAAATAGAGTTTTAAAGACTAACGGAGAACTTATATTAGAAGATTTAAATCTAAAAAACTTAAAAGTCAAGTTAAAGCATTTAAAGCGTAAATTATGTGGTGAAAACATAACATACCACTATCCTCAAGATATAATAGATATATTCTCAAGCTTAAACTTTGAAGGTACTCTTAAAGAAGTTCAAAATGAAAGATATATTTATATAGGAAAAAGAAAGTAGATAATGTAAAATAAAATATATAGATAATAAAAATAAAGACTAGGTTATACCTAGTCTTTATTTAAATTTGAGTAACGTATTGGAGATTTGAGATATTTCTTTAACATGTGTCTTAAAATGTTTCGCCGACACGTCGCTCAAGTGTAGCGAATTTTTTTTATAGGAGAGGAAAAATGAATATAAATTATACTTTGATTATTGTTGTAATGTTATTTGTAATACTTATATCGATTCAGTTAACACTAAATAAGATATATTTAATATTAAAAGATATAAAAGAAATAATTAATATAAAGAAATTAAGGAATGATTAAAATGATAAGCTTAGAATATATTAAAGAAGATATTCAAAATATAGCAGAGGCCATTGTAGCCGTTTTAGGCATAGATGTAACTATAGTAGACCAAAACTTAGTAAGGATTGCAGGAACAGGAATATATATAGATAAAATAGGTGAAAAAGTATATGGGTACTCTGCATTTAAAAAATCATTAACAGAACAAATTGATATATTAATTGATGACCCAAGTTGCAATGTTATTTGCAAAGGATGTGATAGTAATATAGGCTGTAAGGAGTTTGCAGAAGTATGTTGCCCTATAATATGTGAGGATAAGTCTTATGGTGTAATAGGTCTTATAGCTTTCACAGAAAAGCAGGCAAATATTATAAAAGATAATAAAGATAACCTTATGAATTTTTTAGGTAAAATGGCTGACTTGATTTCTAATAAGTTAAAAGCTCAAATTAAAACTTATGAATTAGAATTAGAAAAGAAAAGACTAGAGACTTTGATAGATAGTATGGATAAAGCTATAGTATCTGTTGATGTAGATGGAAAAATAGATAAATATAATTCAAAATTTATGAAAATATTTAATTTAAAAGGAAATATAAAAAATAAAGATATATCAGATACACTAAGATTTATTGATAGACAGTCAATGAATAATTTTAAGAAAGATAAATCTTGTAGTTTCAATTATAAAAGTGGAGAGTATTCATTAAAAGGAATATACAATATAAATAAAATAATTCTAAAAAATGAACTTAAGGGATACGTTATAGATTTTATAGATAAAAGGGATGCTATAAAAAACTATAACAAGATAAATAAAGATTATATAATAACTCTAGATAATATAATAGGAGAAAGTGATATTATAAATAACACAAAGAAAGAAGCACTTATTGCATCAAAATCAACATCTACAGTTCTTATTACAGGTGAGAGTGGGACAGGCAAGGAGTTATTCGCAAGGGCTATACACAATCATAGTAGTAGGAATGAAAATCCTTTTGTAGCAGTGAATTGTGCAGCTATACCAGATAACTTGCTTGAAAGCGAATTATTTGGATATGAAGAAGGTGCATTTACTGGTGCTAAAAGAGGTGGTAAATTAGGTAAATTTGAACTTGCCCATAATGGAACTATATTCTTAGATGAGATAGGAGATATGAGTTTACATTTACAAGCAAAGTTGCTTAGGGTATTACAAGAAAAAGAGCTTAATAAAATAGGTGCAAAATCAAATGTATTTATAGATGTAAGGATTATAGCAGCGACTAATAAAGACTTAGAAAAGATGGTCAACAAGGGCACATTTAGAGAAGACCTATACTATAGGTTAAATGTAATTCCAATATCATTACCGAGCCTAAGAGAGCGTAGAGAAGATATTCCTTTATTAGCTAATTTTATGATGAAAGAATATGCTATTAAGCTTAATAAAAATGTAGTTGATATAGATAAAAGTGTTATAAATTTAATGATTAATTATAAATGGCCAGGTAACATAAGAGAGCTTCAAAATATTATAGAGTATAGTGTAAATATGTCTTCATCTTCTGTAATCACGCTAGATACAATGCCGAATAGAATGAAAAAAGTAGATAAAAATGAAGATATAGTAATTAAAGAAGGAATAATTAATCTAGAAGAATTGGAAAGAAGAGAGATTATAAAGGCATTAGATAAATATAAAGATTATAAAAAAGATAAGGATTTAGCAGCAAAGGCCTTAGGTATATCAAGGGCAACTTTATATAGAAAACTAGAAAAGTATAAAATAGTCTCAAAATGATACTAAATCTCATTTTGAGATTTTTTTGTATCGTTTTTGCGAAAAATTAAAACTATATAATAATATATTAAGTTAATAAAAAATAAATAATCTGTTATTATATAAATAATTTAAGTAAATTCTACATAATTTTATAAAATAATTTATATATTACTTAGTTTTAAAGTATGTGTATATTTCAATGATTGTATGATATTTAATAATAAAAATTTAAATATAAAAAATAATATTAATAGCTTCTAAAATATAAAAATATTAATTTAAATAAAAGTTGGCACATTTATTGCTATAAATATAAAACATAATATTATTATTTTGGAGGAGTTTATTATGATGGATACAAAAGTTATGGATATAAAAGAAAGATTAATTAATATATTAGTAGAAGAGGTAAAACCAGCTATGGGATGTACTGAGCCCGTTGCAGTAGCACTAGCTTGTGCAAAAGCTAAAGAATTATTAGGAGAAGAAATAGTTAATCATAGAGTATTAGTAAGCCCTAATGTTTATAAAAACGGTTTATGTGTTGGTATACCAGGAACAGAGAGAGTAGGACTTAAAATATCTGTAGCACTTGGATTTATAGGTGGTCATTCAGAAAATGGACTAAGAGTATTAGAAAGTATAACTAATGAAGAAGTTAAATTAGCTGAAAAATATATGGATAATACACCGATATCAGTATCTCCAGCAGATACAAAAGAAAAGGTGTATATAGAAGTTAATTTAGAAGGAAAAAATAATACATCAAAGGTAATCATAAGAACTAAGCATGATAATTTTGTATACCTAGAAGCTAATGGAAAAGTTTTATTAGCAGAAGAAGGATTCGTTGAAATTGCATCTACAACTGAATCAGTTGAAGAAAACATATTAGATACAATAACTATAAAAGAACTAGTACAAAATGTTGAAGATATGGAGTTTAAGAACATAGAATTTTTACTAGAAGGAATATCTATGAATGAAGAAATAGCTAATTATGGATTAGAGAATAAAATAGGTGTTGGTGTTGGATACGGAATAAAAAAATCTATAGAAAGTGGTTTATTAGGAGATGACTTAATTAATCATGCTATGATGATAACAGCTGCAGCATCTGATGCTAGAATGGGTGGAGTAAAAATGCCTGTTATGAGTTCAAATGGAAGTGGAAACCATGGTATAACAGCTATACTTCCAATAGTTGCATATAACAAAAAATTCCCTCAAACTGATGAAAAATTAGCTAAATCATTAGCTATATCTCACTTAGTAACAGCTTATGTTAAAAACTTTACAGGAAGATTATCTGCTGTTTGTGGATGCGGTGTTGCAGCATCAACTGGAGCAACTGCAGGTTTAGCTTGGTTAATGAGTGGGAATATAAAACAAGTAGAAGGTGCTATGGAAAATATAGTAGCAAACTTAAGTGGAATGATATGTGATGGTGCTAAATCTGGTTGTGCTTTAAAATTAGCATCAGCAGCATCAGCAGCAGTTCAAAGTGCTATAATAGCAGGTCAAGATTGTATAGTACCTCCATTAACAGGTATAGTTGGTAACACTGTAGAAGAAAGTATACAAAATTTAGGAAAAGTTAGTGATAAAGGAATGACTACTACAGATGAGGTTATAATAAATGTAATGGATGATATGAACAAGGTTGACTAATTTTGTTGCAAAAGAAGATAATCTTCGATAAAATGAAAAGTATCATTATATATAGTGGAGGATTATACTATGGATATAGAAACTAAAAAATGGGAAGTCCTATGTTCGGAGGAGCAAATAGCAAATAGGTTAAAAGAACTAGGATCTCAAATATCAGAAGAATATAAAGGTGAAAAACTTATAGTTATATCTTTATTGAAAGGAAGCTTCATATTCTGTGCAGATTTAGTAAGAAACATAACTGTACCAGTTAAAATTGAATTTATGACTACTTCAAGTTACGGACACGGAGAAGAAAGTTCAGGAAGAGTAAAATTAGTATCAGATATAGGTTCACAAATAGAGGGATGCCACGTATTAGTTGTAGACGATATAACAGATACAGCTCTTACAATGGACTTTGTTATGAGCCACTTAAAGTCTAAAAATCCAGCAAGCTTAAAATGCTGTGTATTATTAGATAAGCCAAGCAGAAGAAAAGTAGAATTAGTTCCTGACTACTGTGGATTTGAAATAGAAGATAAATTCGTTGTTGGATATGGATTAAACTTTGGAGATTACTACAGAAATATACCATATGTATTTAATGTAACAAACGAAGATAGATAACATAAAAAGTTGCTCTAATAGAGCAACTTTTTTATGTTCTAAACAAAGTGGATTTTAAGTAACGGATATAACTGAGTGAATACGAAGCTATATCGTTGACGCCGTGAACGAAGTGAACTTTATACACATATTAACTATAAAAACTTACAAAAAGTGGATAACTTAGATAAAAAAATATTTTTGGAGGTAACAACATGGGGATAAAAATGGTGCATCATATATGTATTCAAACGGAAGATTATAAGGAATCACTAGATTTTTACACAAAGATACTAGGTTTTGAGGTAGTAAGTGAAACACCGAACTTCCATACTAGAGATTATAATACTTGGATACGTCTAGGTGACTTTATGATAGAGCTACAAACACCAAAATCTGGGGATAAGTTTAATAAATGGAGTTCGTTAAATGGAGGTCCTGTTCATATGGCGTTTTTAGTAGATAATGTAGAAGAAGAATATAAAAGGATTATAGAATTAGGATATAATAATTTTAAATTAAAGAATGGTCAAGTTGTGTATAAAGTAGAAGGTGAGAGCTTATTTAAAATAAAAGCACCTGAAGGAACTGAAATAGAAATAAGGGACACAGATATAAACTAGAAGGCAGACTAATTAGTCTGCTTTTTTATATAGGATATTATTTTGAGCAACGGATCTGACCGAAGCGAATTTTAGTGTCAAAAGTACATAGATAACAATACTATTATAGTAGAGGGTAATTTTAAATTTTAGGAGGGGATAGTGGTGAGAAATTTTGAAGAAGAATATGGGCTAATTAGGTTTTTACATGCAGTTCCAGATAGCGATGCAGTAGATGTATATATAAATGATACTTTGTTTTTCAAAGAAATAAGATTTACTCAATTTAGCCCATATGTATATATTCCTAAAGGAAAATATAATATGGAAGTGTATAATGTTGATACAACAGAAAATCCAATATTAAGGGGTAATATTGAGGTTGAAAATGGAGAATTAGCAACTATTGCTGCCACAGGAAATTCTAATGACCTAGAATTTGTGACTATAAAAGAGGATAAAGAAAGAGCTCAAAGAGGATACTCTAAAATTAGAGTAGTTCACTTATCACCAAATGCACCAGAAGTAAATATATTGATAGATAAAAATATGCTATTTAAGGACGTTGAATTTAGAGATATTAGTGATTATGTAGAAATATTAGCAGGGGACTATAGATTAGATGTAGAAGCAGTAGCTAGTGGAAGGATTTTAAGAAGTAATCAAAAAACTATAAATCCAGATAGAATATATACATTTTATGCATTAGGGAATCTTCCTAATGTGCAAATATTTCAGTCTTTAGATGGTGCAACTTTTATAGCACCTTCAGCAGTAGAGTAAAAAAAAGCTTAGTTACTTACAGTAACTAAG
>NZ_HG529385.1 GCF_000499525.1 Faecalimicrobium dakarense
AGTTACTTACAGTAACTAAGCTTTTTTATTAATCTAAATCTCTAAGACCATCCATTGTTTTAGTTTTAATAGATGTTTTTTCATCCTTCATTTTAATAACTTTTGCAGGAGAGCCAGCAACTACGCACCCTGGAGCTACATCATGAGTTACAATAGCACCAGCAGCAACAACAGCACCTTTTCCTACCTTAACACCCTCAAGTATTACAGCATTAGCTCCAACTAATACATCATCTTCTATTATTGCTGGAGAAGCTGATGGTGGCTCTAATACTCCTGCAATTACAGCACCCGCACCTAAATGAACATTTTTACCAACTATACCCCTAGCTCCGATAACAGCGTTCATATCTATCATAGAATTTTCTCCAACAACAGCGCCTATGTTAATAACAGCACCCATCATTATAACAGCACTTTTTCCGATAGTAACCATGTCTCTAATAATCGCACCAGGTTCTATTCTTGCATGTTCATGTAAGTAGTTATACATAGGTATAGCTGAATTTCTTCTATCAAATTCAATATGGGTATCAATAATATTATCTTTATTATCTTTAAGAATTTTTGATATTCCCTCATAATCTCCTATTAAAATATAGGAATTATTAGAACCAAAAACTTTAAAACTATCAGCTGACTTAAGTGTAATATTATTACAATTTACATACACCTTTACAGGTGTAGCTTTTTTAGATTGTTTAATAAAATTAGCAATTTCATAAGCATCGTTTAAATTTATCATTAGATATCCCCCTTAGTATATTAATTAAAATTTAATTTAGCATATCGTCCATGTTATAATAACCACAGTCTTGATTAACTAAATATTTAGCAGCAGTTATAGAACCTTTTGCAAAAATATCTTTAGACTGAGCGCTATGAGCAATTTGAACAACTTCATCATGGCCAGCAAAAATTACATCGTGTTCACCGACAATAGTTCCACCTCTAACAGCGTGTATACCAATTTCATTTTCACTTCTTTTTGCAGAACGTCCATATCTACCGTAGTTATACTCAACATTAGGTAAAACCTCTTTTACTGCATTAGCAATCATAACAGCCGTACCGCTTGGAGCGTCAACCTTTTTGTTATGATGTTTTTCTATTACTTCAATATCGAATCCATTTAAAACTTTAGCAGCCTCTCTTACTAATTTTAAAAGGACATTAACTCCTAAGGACATATTAGAAGAGTGGAAAATTGGTATACTTTTTGATGCTATTTTTATTTTTCTTAATTCATCATCATTATATCCAGTAGTAGCTATTACCAAAGGTATTTTATTTTGTAGTGCAAAAGATAGCACATCATTTAATGTTGAATGATGAGAAAAATCTATTATTACATCAGCCTTTTCTTTTATATCAACCATTTTAGAATATACTTTAAATGGAGGATTATTAGGAACATCTTGAGACACTCCACAAACTAATTCTAAATCACTATCTTCTTGAATACATTTTGTTAATACACATCCCATTTTACCAAAGCAACCACTTACTATAACTTTTAGCATAATTAATCTACCACCTTTAAGCCTCTATTAATTAACTCTTGCTTTAATACTTGAAGATTTTTTTCGTCCATTTCTGCTAAAGGTAATCTTAAATTTCCAACTTCAAATCCTAGTAAATTCATTGCTGTTTTTACTGGTATAGGATTTACTTCAATAAATAAAGCATCTATTAAAGGTTTCATATCAAGTTGTAATTTTCTAGAACCTTCTATATCTCCGTCTAAGAATTTTTGAACTAAATCATGAGTTTCTTGAGGACAAACATTGGCAAGAACAGATATAACTCCGCTTCCACCAACAGATAGTAATTGAACTATAGAATCATCATTACCTGAATATATAGCAAAATCATCAGGAACTAATCTAGCAATTTCAGCTACTTGAGCAAGATCTCCACTAGCTTCTTTAACTGCTACTATATTATCTACTTTAGCAAGTTCAGCTACAAGACTAGGTTTTATATTCATAGATGTTCTTCCAGGAACATTATAAAGTATTATTGGTAAATTAACGCTTTTAGCTATTTCTTCAAAGTGAAGTTTAAGACCTCTTTGATTGGCTTTGTTATAATAAGGAGTGATTATTAATAATGCATCAGCGCCTAATTTCTCAGCTTTTTGGCTTAAGTAAATAGAATGAGCAGTATTATTAGATCCAGTTCCAGCTATAACAGGTATTCTTTTTTGAACCTTATCTACTACGTATTTTATAACAGCTAATTGTTCATCATCACTCATAGTTGTAGCTTCACCAGTAGTTCCACAAATAACTAGTGCATCAGTATGATTTTCTATGTGATATTCTACTAATTTACCTAATTTTTCAAAATCAACACCATTTTCAGTAAAAGGTGTAACTAAAGCGACTGCAGATCCTTTAAATATCATATATAATTCTCCTTTTATATAAAAATTTAATATTATAGTTAGTTTATATAATTAAGAAATTAAACTAGGTCATAAGATAATAATAATTCAGCTATTTGTACTGCATTAGTAGCAGCACCTTTCCTAATGTTATCAGCTACAACCCATATATTAATTCCATTATCAACGCTAAAATCTCTTCTTATTCTTCCAACGTAGACTTCATCTTTTCCAGTACAATCTATAGCAGTAGGATATTCATTGTTTGAAGGTTCATCAACAACTACGATGCCAGGCATAGATTCAAGAGCATCTACAAGGTGAGATAAATCAAATGCTTCTTCAAATTCAATATTTATAGATTCACTATGACAATTTTTAACGGGAACTCTTACTGTAGTAGCAGTAACTTTTAGTTCATAATCATTAAATATTTTCATAGTCTCATTAACCATTTTCATTTCTTCTTTTGTATAACCATTATCAGTAAAAACATCTATATGAGGTAAGCAGTTAAACGCTATTGGATGTGGATAGAAATTGTTAGGATCTCCTAAAACTCCACCTTCTAGGTCTTTAACTCCTT
Organism: Faecalimicrobium dakarense; assembly: GCF_000499525.1. Taxonomy (GTDB): domain Bacteria; phylum Bacillota; class Clostridia; order Peptostreptococcales; family Peptostreptococcaceae; genus Faecalimicrobium; species Faecalimicrobium dakarense. The sequence goes on from NZ_HG529385.1 coordinate 2,976, forward strand.
TAACACCAGAACCAGAAACCGCCTGGTATGTAGAGTAAACAATTCTTTTTATTTTATATTTATCATGAAGAGGCTTAAGTGGAACCATTGCTTGTATAGTAGAACAGTTAGGATTTGCAATTATACCATTATGATTTTTCACAGCCTCAGGATTAACTTCTGGAACAACTAAAGGCACATCTGGATCCATTCTCCAATAACTAGAGTTATCTACTACTATAATACCATTAGATGCTGCTATAGGAGCATATTTTTTACTAATTTCTCCTCCTGCTGAAAATAATGCAATTTGTATATCTCTATTATTAAACACATCTTCTTTTAGTTCTTCAACTATATAATCTTTTCCATTGAAAGTGACATGAGAACCCGCAGATTTTGCAGATGAAAATAAATATAAATTCTCAATAGGGAATTGTCTTTCTTGTAATACCTTTAAAAAGGTTCTCCCAACCATACCAGTTGCTCCGACTAAAGCCACATTTACCTTTTTCATTAAAATCACCCCAATTAATAAAATTAAATTATTCAAAACTTTAATTGTTTAAAATATAGTGTCAAATTGTTATTACAAGACACATTTATTTAAGACTAAGCTCAGTAGATTTATATAAAATAGTCTTTAATTTTATGTATATTCTATTTTATATAAAAGGATACCTTTTATATAAAATAGAGAAAATTTAAAATATATGTATTTAAAATTTATACAAGAACATATATAAATATGGGACAAATTTATAGGGGGATTGTATATGATAAAAAATACTAAAAGCTTGCAAGAAAATATTTATAATCATAGAAAAATACTGCATAATATAGCCGAAGTAGGTAGGAAAGAATTTAAAACAGCAAAGTATATAAGAGATTACTTAGATAGTATTAATGTTAAATGCGATACGTATTTAACAACAGCAACAATAGGAATTTTAAAAGGGAAAATAGGTAAAAAAACAATAGCTTTTAGAGCGGATATAGATGGACTTGTTACAGAAGAAGGAGTTAAGCATTTATGTGGACATGATGGACATACTAGCATATTACTAGGATTAGTCGAGTTTATAAATAATAATTTAGATATTTTAAATGATAATATAGTATTTATATTTCAACCAGCTGAAGAAGGCCCAGGAGGAGCAGAGGACTTAATAAAAGAAGGTATTATAGATAAATATAAAATAGACGAAATATATGGACTTCATATATACCCTGAGGTTAAAGAAGGGTATATAGGTCTTGCTCCAGGGTATTTCATGGCACAGGCAGGGGATTTTAATATTGATATAATATCTAAAAGTGGACATGGAGCTATGCCTCAAAATGGAATAGATGGAATTTTAATAGCATCAAATCTTGTTAATATATTACAAAGCATAGTTTCTAGAAATGTAAGCCCATTAGATAATGCTGTACTTACTGTCGGTAAAATAAATGGAGGAACTAGAAGAAACATAATCGCAGAAAATGTAAGATTAGAAGGAACTCTTAGAACTTTTGATCCAAAAGTTTATGATAGTATGAAAACTAGAATGAAAGAAATATGCCAAGGTGTTGAGAAATCTTATAATTGTAAAATAAATCTTAATATAAAAGATGATTATCCTTCTGTAAATAACAACAAGCATTTATATGAAGAATTTGTAGATGCTTTAGGAGAAGAAAAAGTAATAAAACTAGCGCCTATGATGATATCTGAAGATTTCTCTTATTATCAAAGAGAAGTTCCAGGATTATTCTTTATGCTTGGATCAAGAGATGAAGAAAAAGGATTTGTAAATGGACTTCATAATTTAAACTTTAATTTTAATGAAGGTGTTTTATTAAATGGATTAGACTCGTATATTCAACTATTAAAATATAAAAATTCATTAGAGTAAAAATTATATTTAACAAAGCTTATAAATTTATTGATCTATAAATAGAAAAATGGCCTTTAGGGTTAGACATATCGTTTAAAGATACCCCTTAAATATTTGTATAATTTTTGTTTATATGACAAAAATACAAATATAAATAAAAAGGGGTGTTTTTTTATGAATAATGAATTATTAAATAAACCAGGTAAAAAAAAGTCAATCAAATAGTAAAAAGAAAAAAATATTGACAGATAATGATATAATGAAATATGAGATAGCATCAGAACTTGGCCTTATGGACAAGGTTAGCGAACGAGGCTGGGCAGGGCTTACAGCTAAGGAAGCTGGAAAAATAGGTGGAATGCTTACATCACGAAAAAAACAAAAGAAGAAGATGATGGAGGAAGCAAATAAGGACGATGAAACAGTATAAAGATTTTGCATTCATTTATGATGAGCTTATGAATGAAGTTGATTATGATGGATGGGTTAAATATATAGAAGACATAATAAAAAGTGAAAATGTTAAGGTTCAAAATATATTAGAACTAGCATGTGGTACAGGTAACATGACTATACCTTTAACTAAGAAAAATTATGATATAGCAGCAATTGATATATCAGAAGAAATGCTTAGTGTTGCTAGAGAAAAGGCAGAAAAAGAAGGTGTAGAACTAGTTTTACTTCAGCAAGATTTGGCAGAATTAGACTTTGATATACCGAACTTAGACTGCATACTATGTGCATGTGATGGATTTAATTATATAACTTATGATGATGATTTAGAGCATGTATTTAAAAAGTCTTATGAGTTATTAAAAAAAGACGGTTTATTCATATTTGATATAAGCTCATTCTACAAATTATCTACAATACTAGGAAACAATATGTATGGTGAAAATAGAGAAGAGATAGCTTATATGTGGCAAAACTATTTTGATGAAGAAGAAAACTTAGTAGAAATGGAATTAGCCTTCTTCATTAAGGATGAAGATGGAAAATTTGAGAGATTTGAAGAAGTACATCAACAAAGAGCTTATACGCAAGAAGAAATAATAGACCTACTTAAAGTAGCAGGTTTTGAGCATATAAAAACTTATGCAGACTTCACTTTTGAAAGTCCAAGTGGAGAAGATGAAAGAATATTCTTCGTATGTAAAAAAGTCTTATAATTGAAGATTTTAAAGGATAACTTTTTTGAAGCATATATACGTAAATTATATTTGACTATAAATAGAAATGAATAAAATTTACTATGTGCTATAAAAAATAGAGTAAGATTATTGGAGGAATACAATGAAAGATTACGTAATAAGAGCAACAGCAGCCGATGGACAGATAAGAGCCTTTGTAGCAACTACTAGAAATATGGTAGAGGAAGCAAGAGCTTTACATGAAACTACTAAGGTAGCAACAGCAGCTTTAGGGAGAACATTGACAGCTACATCTATGATGGGCTTAATGATGAAAAATAAAGGTGATAAATTATCAGTAATAATAAAAGGTGGAGGGCCAATAGGTACTATACTTGCAACTTCAGATGTAGAAGGTACTGTTAAAGGTTACGTATCAAATCCTAAAGTGGAAGTACCTGATTATGAAAATGGTAAATTAAACGTAGCTGCTGCAGTAGGAACTTCTGGTGTAGTTAAGGTTATAAAAGATTTAGGACTTAGAGAACCTTATAATGGAGCTTACCCATTAGTAAGTGGAGAAATAGCAGAAGATTTTACTTACTACTTTACAGTATCAGAACAAACACCATCAGTAGTAGCATTAGGGGTGCTTACTACTGAATATGAAGTAGAACATGCTGGAGGACTTATAGTTCAATTAATGCCAGATGCAGAGGAAGAAACTATATCAAGGTTAGAAGAAAATGTATCAAGATTACAATCTATAACTAACATGATGCAAGATGGAAATACTCCAGAAGATATATTAAATATAGTTTTAGATGGATTAAATCCAAGAATACTAGATACTTGTGATGTTAAATTTGAATGTGAATGCTCAAAAGAAAGAGTTCAAGGTGCATTAATTTCTATAGGAAAAACAGCATTATCTGAGATAGTAGAAGAAGATAAACAGGCTGAAGTGGGATGTCAGTTCTGCAATAGAAAATATAAATATACAGAAGAAGAATTATTAGAAATACTAGAGAATATGTAATTTAATAATTAGGCAGTAATTTACTTACTGCCTAATTTTAATATATGGGGGGAAATTATGGAGAGTAAATTAAAACCATTTCAAAGTTACTTAGAAAAACATATACAGATTATATCTAGTGTATTGGATATTGATATTGAAATAGTTGATGATAAATTAATTAGGCTTAATGGAACTGGTATATACAGAAATAAGGTTAATGAAAGTGTTATCTCTGAAGGTAACATATACTCTCAAGTTTTAGAAACAGGAATAGAATTAGTAGTACTCGATTTAGAAAAAAATGAAATATGTATAGAATGTAGAAACTATAAAAAATGTTTAAATAAAACTATAATAGCAGTTCCTATAAAATATAATAATCAAACACTAGGAGTAATAGGGGCTATAAGTACTGATAAAGATAAAAAAAATGATATAATTAAAAAAATAGATTCTTATATTCCTTTTATAGAAAATATCTGTGATTTAATATCTATGAAAATAGAAGAATCTGAGATAAATAAAAATAACGATAAAAAAATGCAAATGTTTCATGAAATAATAAATAATGTAGAGAAAAGTGTAGTTATATTAGATAGTAATAATAAAATATCGTATATTAACAAAATAGCTAAGTTAAGTTTAAAGCTAAAAGAAGACTGTATAAATGAAGAGTTAAGATTAGTTAATTATGAAAAGTCCACTGACAATAAAGATTTAATTACAATAAATATAAATTATAACGAATACACTATGATTGCTAAAATAACACCTGTTTATCCATACATAAGATCATATGACAGGATAATTATATTTGATAAGATACTCGATGAAACTATAAATGATGAAGCTATAAATAGTAAATGGGAAATAAAAACCATAGATTCTATAATTGGAAAATCAAAGCTAATGGCAAATGTGAAAAATAGAATAAAGAAGTTATCAAAATCAAACTCTACAGTTCTTATAACAGGAGATAGTGGTACAGGTAAGGAACTTATAGCAAGGGCTATACATTCTGAAGGAAATAGAAGTGATAAACCATTTATAGCTATAAATTGTGCTGCAATTCCAGAAAATCTATTAGAAAGTGAATTATTTGGATATGTGAAAGGTGCATTTAGTGGTGCAAGTAGCGGTGGTAAAATAGGTAAATTTGAACTTGCAAATGGAGGAGTAATATTTTTAGATGAAATAGGGGATTTATCTTTTCATCTACAAGCTAAATTACTAAGAGTATTACAAGAAAGAAAGTTTGCAAGAATTGGATCTAACAAACTTATAGATTTAGATATAAAAGTAATTTCCGCTACTAATAAAAATTTATTGAAGCTTGTAAACGAAGGAAAATACAGAGAAGATTTATACTACAGACTAAATGTAATTCCCATAGCTTTGCCACCACTTAGAGATAGAAGAGAAGATATTAATGATATAATGAAAATATTTGTAGACAAATACTCAAAAGAACTTAATATAGATTCAGTTATGATTGATGACAATGTAATAAAGTTATTAAATAGCTACGATTGGCCTGGGAACATTAGAGAATTGGAAAATGCAGTTGAGTATATGATGAATTTAGTTGGAGATGATAGAGTAATATCTACAGATATGCTTCCTGTGGACATTTTAAATTACTATGAAAGAAAAAATAGCATAGTAAAGGTATGTGATGAAAAGGGATGTATAGAATTAGCATTGGATGAAGGGTATAAAGAATTTGTTGAAGTAGAAGAACAAATAGTATCCCTTAAAGAATTGGAACTAATATATATAAATAAACTACTTGAGAAGTATGGAAAAGATACTAAAACTAAAAAGCTTATCGCTAAAAAGCTTGGAATAGGTTTAGCTACACTATATAGAAAATTAGATGAAAACTAAATAGAAAAATTCTCAAAAAATAATTCTCGATTTGATAAATTTTTATCAAATTGAGAATTATTTTTTTTACTTGGAAGTTTTTTCTTTATGAAAAATAGTTAGTAATCATATCAAATTTAGTATTTCCAATAAATAGAAAATTATTATATAAAAAATTAACTTAAAAATAATAATTGGCATGATGTTTGCTTTATATAATTGCATAAAAAATATTAAATTAACAAGGAGATATTATATGGAACAAATAAAATGGAAATTAAATAATCTACCAAAATCAAAAAATAGGGAAGAAGGAATTAAGTTTTTAAATGATGATGAGATAACAAAAGTAAAAGGATTTCATGAAAGCTTTCCTCAATATAAAGAGACTCCATTAGTAAACTTAGAGAATTTAGCTAAGTCTATAGGCGTTGGTGGTGTTTATTTAAAAGATGAATCTTATAGATTTGGTTTAAATGCATTTAAGGTTTTAGGTGGGTCTTTTGCTATGGCTAAATACATGGCTGATAAATTAGGAAAAGATATATCAGAACTTCCATATGAAAAATTAATATCTGATGAAGTAAGAAAAGAACTAGGAGATATAACATTCTTCACTGCTACTGATGGAAATCATGGTAGAGGTGTTGCATGGACTGCAAATAAATTAAAACAAAAAGCTGTAGTTTATATGCCAAAAGGATCATCAATAACGAGACTAAATAATATAAAAGCAGAAGGTGCAGAAGCTACTATAACTGAGCTAAACTACGATGATGCAGTAAGGCTTGCAACAGAAAATGCAAAAAAAGTAGATGGATTAGTAGTCCAAGATACTGCTTGGGAGGGATATGAAGATATTCCAGCGTGGATAATGCAAGGTTATGGAACTTTAGCTAAAGAAGCTATATCACAATTAAAAGGATATGGAGTAGATAGACCTACTCATGTATTTGTGCAAGCAGGTGTTGGATCATTTGCAGGAGCAATTCAAGGGTATGTTGCATCTGAATTTGATGAGTGTCCTATAACTGTAGTAGTTGAAGCTGATCAAGCTGATTGCTACTATAAATCAGCAGAGGCTGGAGATGGAAAGCCTAGATTTGTTGGTGGAGACATGCAAACTATAATGGCTGGTCTTGCTTGTGGAGAGCCAAATACTATAGGATTTGAAATTATAAAAGATTATTCAGAAGCATTTATATCTGCTCCGGACTGGGTTTCTGCAAAAGGTATGAGAATATTAGGAAATCCATTAAGAGGAGATGAAAAAGTAATTTCAGGAGAATCAGGAGCAGTAACAACAGGAACTTTAGTTTCTATAATGCAAGATGAAAACTTAGCACAACTAAGAAAATCATTAAAATTAGATGAAAACTCAAAGGTACTATTAATAAGTACAGAGGGAGATACAGATCCTGATAAATATTTAGATATAGTTTGGAATGGAGAATGTCCTAGCTTATAATAAAAATCTTAATATATCAATTTTATAAAAATAATTTAGATAGAATATTTAAAATACAAGGGGGAGCCTAAATGTTAACTGAATCTAGAAAACAAGAATTAATAGAAGTTTGCCAAGACCTAATAAGAAATGCTAGTTACTCAGGACAAGAAGAAAATGTAGCAAAAGCTATAGAAAATAATTTTAAAAGATTAGGGTTTGATAGTTGGTTCATAGATGATTACGGAAATATAATAGGGTGCATAAAAGGTAATAAACCAGGAAAAAAAATACTATTTGATGGTCATATAGATACAGTTCCAGTTCCAGATGAAACTAAATGGAGTGTACCACCCTTTGAAGGTCTAATAAAAGACGGAAAGATTTATGGAAGAGGGACTTCTGATATGAAGGGGCAAGTAAGTGCAATGATGGCTGCAGTTTCATACTTTGCAAAAGATACAAATAAAGACTTTGAAGGAGAACTTTATGTAGCAGGAGTTGTTCATGAAGAAATATTTGAAGGTATAGCATCTAGAAAAATAAGTGAAGCTGTAAAGCCAGACTATGTAGTAATAGGTGAATCTTCAGAATTAAACTTAAAAATTGGTCAAAGAGGTAGAGGAGAGATTGTTATAGAGACTTTTGGAAAACCTGCTCACTCTGCTAATCCACATAAAGGTATAAATGCTGTATATAAAATGAGCAAGATAATAGAAAAAATACAAGAATTAGTACCTCCAACTCATCCAGTATTAGGAGATGGTATATTAGTTTTAACAGATATAAAATCTTCACCATATCCAGGAGCATCAGTAGTTCCAGATTACTGTAAGGTTACTTTTGATAGAAGACTTTTAGTAGGTGAAACTAAAGAAGGTGTACTAAAGCCTATACAAGACTTACTAGATAAGCTAATGGAAGAAGATAACGAATTAAATGCAAAGGTTTCATATGCAGTAGGAAAAGAAGATTGCTATACAGGAAACAAAATAGAAGGAGAAAGATTCTTCCCAGGTTGGTTATATGATGAAAATGATGAGTTTGTACAAGCTGCATATAAAGGATTAAAGGAAGCTGGTATAGATCCAGAAATAACTCAATATTCATTCTGTACTAATGGTAGCCACTATGCAGGAGAAGCTGGTATAAAAACTATAGGATTTGGACCTTCTAAAGAAAATCTTGCTCATACAATAGATGAGTATATAGAAATAGAACAATTAACAATAGGAGCTAAAGGATATTACGGAATATTAAAATCAGTTTATAAAAAATAATTAGGAGATGGTTTTTTGAGAACTTTAATAAAACAGGGGCTTATAGTAGATGGAAATAAAACAAAAGCATATGTTGGAGATTTATTGATTGAAGACGAGAAAATATTAGAAATATCATCAAAGATAGAAGGTGCTTTTGATAAAGTAATAGATGCACGAGACAGAGTAGTTTGCCCAGGTTTCATAGATACTCACAGCCATTCGGATTTAATGATTTTAGTTAATCCATATAATGAAGTAAAAATAAGACAAGGAATAACAACGGAAGTATTGGGGCAGGATGGAATTTCCATGGCCCCACTTCCTAAAGAGCACATATCTTCATGGAGAAAAAATTTGGCTGGATTAGACGGAGAGAGTGATGAAATAAATTGGGAGTATGAAACTACAGAGAACTACTTATCTATGATGAAAAATAGAGGTATAGGATTAAATGAAACCTATTTAGTTCCTCATGGAAATGTAAGGATGGAAGCTATGGGACTTGAAGATAGACCAGCTACTAAAGAAGAAATTCAAAAAATGTGCGAAATAACAGAAAGAGAGTTAAAGGCTGGGGCTATAGGATTATCTACCGGACTTATATATATACCATGTGCATACTCACTAACTGAAGAGCTTATAGAAATGTGTAAGGTAGTGGCTAAATACGATGGTGTATTTGTAGTTCACCAAAGAAGTGAAGCTGATACAATTTTAAGTTCTATGGAAGAAATTATAGAAATTGGAAAAAAATCAGGTGTAAAAGTTCATTTCTCACATTTTAAAGTTTGTGGAAAATCTAACTGGAAGTATATACCTGAAGTTATAGAATTGCTAGAAAAAGCAAAATCAGAGGGCATAAAAGTATCATTTGATCAATATCCATATGCGGCTGGAAGTACAATGCTTGGAGTTGTTTTACCTCCGTGGGCTCATTCAGGTGGAACTGATAAGCTAATTGAAAGACTAAAAGACCAAAAAGAAAGACAAAAAATGAAATATGATATAGCTAATGGTATAGATGGATGGGATAACTTTATAGAATTTGCAGGGATAGATCAAATATTTGTTACTAGCGTAAAAAACAAAAAAATGAATATGCAATAGGAAAAAACCTTTTAGAGTTAGGACAAATAAAAGGAATAGATCCATTAGACGCTACCTTTGATTTACTATTAGAGGAAGAAAATGCAGTTGGAATGGTAGACTTTTATGGATTAGAAGAGCATGTAATTGGATTTATGAAAAGAGAAGAGCAAAATGTTTGTACTGATGGTCTTTTATCAGGTAAACCACACCCAAGAGCTTACGGTTCATTCCCTAAAATACTAGGAAGATATGTTAGAGAATTAGGAGTATTAGAGCTTGAAGAGGCAGTATATAAAATGACTAAAAAAGCAGCAACAAGTTTTAGTATTAAAGAAAGAGGAGAGCTTAAAGAAGGCTATTATGCAGATATAGTTATCTTTGATAAAGATAAGGTAAGTGGATGTGATGATTATATAGATTCTATGCAGTATCCAGTAGGAATAGATTATGTAATTATAAACGGAAACTGTGTAATAGAGGAAGGCAAATACAATCACATTAAAGCCGGCAAGGTTTTAAAGGGGGAATAAATTATGATTTTAGTTGGGAATGGTAGACTTATAACGTGTGATAATTTAAATCCTTTCATAGAAAATGGATGTGTGGTTATAAATGAAAATATAATTGAAGACGTTGGTACAACAGAAAAAATGAAAGCTAAATACCCAAGCCATGAGTATATAGATGCGGGTAATAAGGTTATAATGCCAGGACTTATAAATTCTCATATGCATATATATAGCTCTTTTGCTAGAGGAATGGCAATACCGGGTAAACCATCAGAAAACTTTATGGAAATATTAGAAAATCTATGGTGGAGATTAGATAAGCAAGTTACATTAGAAGATACTAAATATAGTGCTTACTCTACCTATATAGATTGTATTAAAAATGGTGTTACAACTGTGTTTGATCATCATGCAAGCCCAAATGCAATAGAAGGAAGCCTATTTACTATAAAAGATGTAGCGAAAGAATTAGGAATCAGAACTTGTCTTTGCTATGAAGTATCAGATAGAGATGGAAAAATTATAACTGATAAGGGTATAGAGGAAAACGTTGATT
>NZ_HG529386.1 GCF_000499525.1 Faecalimicrobium dakarense
GAGGAAAACGTTGATTTTATTAAATTTGCACAGAAAGATGATACTGATATGGTAAAAGGAATGTTTGGGCTCCATGCGGCATTTACTCTATCGGATGAAACCTTAGAAAAATGTGCTAAAGAAATGGCGAATTTAAATACTGGATACCATGTTCATACGGCAGAGGGGTTAGATGATCTTAAATATAATCTAAGAAATCACAATAAAAGAGTAATAGAAAGACTTAATGAATTCGGTGTATTAAGGGATAAAACTATAGCAGTTCATTGTATTCATGTAGATTCTAATGAAATGGACTTACTTAAAGAAAGTAAAACTTTTGTTGTTCACAATCCAGAATCAAATATGGGAAATGCTGTAGGATGCTCACCTGCAATAGAGCTACTAAATAGAGGAATTACTGTAGGTTTAGGAACTGATGGTTACACAAGTGATATGTTTGAATCATTAAAAGTTGCAAATATAATACATAAACATCACTTATGTGATCCTAGAGTTGGATTTGTGGAAAGTCAAAAAATGCTATTTGACAATAACCAAAAAATTACTAAAGCCTACTTCAAAAATGACTTAGGAATTATAAAAAAAGGTGCTTATGCAGATGTAATAATTGTAGATTATACACCGCATACACCAATGAATGAAAATTCAGTAGGTGGCCATATAATATTTGGATTAACAGGAAGAAGTGTAGATACAACAATTGTAAATGGTAAAATTCTTATGAAAAATAGAAAATTAGTAAATATAGACGAAGAGCAAGTGTTAGCAACTAGTAGAATATTAAGTAAAAAATTGTGGGATAGAATATAAAAATAAAATAGATAAGGGGGACAAATTAATGTCTCAAAGTAAAAGCCCTAAAATAGCTCCAGTAGATGAGAGGTTACCGATATCCAAGTCATGGGTATTCTCACTACAACATGTTTTAGCAATGTGTGCAGGAGCGGTAGCAGTTCCTATGATGGTAGGAAGTGCTGCAGGACTAGACCATGGCAGTATAGTTTTCTTAATAAGTGCATGTGTATTTATGGCAGGAATAGGAACTTTAATACAAGCGGTTGGTATAGGAAATATTGCAGGTGCTAAGATTCCGGTAATCGAAGGAACTAGCTTTGCAGCAGTTGCAGCTATGACATCAATTGCATCATCTCAAGCAGACCCAAGTATAGCAATGAGAACCGTATTTGGAGCAGTAATAGCATCGGGAATATTTTGTATGTTACTTGCGCCAATATTTGAAAAGCTAATAAAATTTTTCCCTAAGGTTGTTACAGGAACAGTAGTTTTAGTTATAGGAGTATCACTGCTTCCAGTAGGTATAAAATGGATAACAGATAGTAAAGTGCAAGCGGTTGAACCATCAAATTTAGCGCTGGCATTAGCTGTACTAGGTATAACAATTATACTATTTAAATATTTAAAAGGAATATGGAATAGTGCAGCAATACTTCTTAGTGTGGTAATAGGAACAATAATAGCAGCGATATTTGGAATGGTAGATTTCACTCCAGTATTAGAAGCTAGCTGGATTAGTATAAACGTACCTTTGAAGTTTGGTATGCCGATATTTGAGCCATCAGCAGTTTTATCTTTATGTTTAATCATGTTAGTTTTAATGACTGAGTCACTAGGTAATATGATAGCGATTCATGAAATGGTAGATAAAGAAGTAGATGGTAAAAATATAAAAAGAGCACTTTTGGGAGACGGATTATCCACTTCTTTATCAGGAATATTTAATTCTTTTCCTATAACACCATTTGCCCAAAACACAGGACTTGTAGGTCTTATGGGAATGAAGTCGAGATATGTGGCAGTATATGCAGGTATGATGCTATTAGCTCTTGGATTTGTGCCTAAATTTGCGGCATTAGTCGGAGCAATACCAAAGCCAGTTCTTGGTGGAATTGGATTTGCAATGTTTGGGATGGTTTCAGTTGGTGGAATAAGAACTTTAAGCAAAGTTAAATTTGATGGGACTAAAAATGGCGTAATAGTTGCAGTCAGTTTGGGATTAGCTATGATACCTTTAGCGAATCCAGATTTTTATCACAATTTCCCTTCTTGGGTACAAACTATATTCCATAGTGGTATAACAACAGGAAGTTTAGCAGCAGTTTTATTAAATATATTCTTTAATGAAGCCGGAAACAAAGAAAAGTCTAAAAATGAGAATGAAGAAGAATTAGCCTAATATAAATCAAATAAAAAATTTAAGGGGATGTAAAAATGGCAAATTTAAAAGTTAATATATATAAAATGGAATTTAATAATCCAATAATGACAGCAGCAGGACCAGGTGCAAAAGACGGAGATTTATGTATAGAAGCAGTAAAGGGAGGAGCAGGTGGAATATGCACAAAAACTATATCTGTACTTCCTGCAGATGTACCAAGACCTTGTATGGCAAACACTAATAGTGGTTTTTTAAATACTGAATTATGGTCAGAGCTTCCAAAGGAACAATGGATAAAGGAAGAATATGAAAAAGCTAAAAGTGCAGGAGTTCCAGTAATAGTAAGTATGGGATACAGTGCGGAGCAAATAGCACAAGTTGCTCCATTAGTTAAACCATATGCTGATGCAGTTGAGTTATCAACTCACTACGTTGGAACAGATGTTACTCCAATAGTAAATGCTTTAAAAGCTGCAAAAGCTGCACTAGATGTACCTGTATTTATGAAGATGAGTCCTCACACAGATATTCAAACTATAGCTAAAGCAGTTGAAGAAGCTGGAGCAGATGGTCTTGTAATGATAAATTCATTTGGGCCATGTATGGCTATAGATGTAAATACAGGACACCCAATAATGGGTAGCAAAACAGGATATGGATGGTTATCAGGAGCTCCAATAAGACCGTTAGCAATAAGATGTATATATGAAGCATCTCAAGTTGTTAATATACCTATAATTGGTGTAGGTGGAATAACTTGTGGAAAAGATGTTGCAGAAATGATGATGGCAGGAGCAAGTGCTGTTCAAGTATGTACGGAAGCAATACTTAAAGGACCAGGTGTATATGGAAAAATAGCAAGTGAGCTAAATGCATTCCTAGATGAGCATGGATACCAAGATGTAAATGAAATAAAAGGATTAGTTCACAAAAAAGAAAAGGAAAGAGAATTTAGAACTCATAAAATAGTACCAGAAGTAGACCAAGATAAATGTATAAAATGTAAGAAATGTAAAACAAGTTGTGTTTATGAAGCGATAGAAGTAAATGATACTTTAGAAATAGATAAGGAAAAATGTTTTGGTTGTGGTTTATGTGTAACGCGATGTCCTAAAGAAGCATTATCAATAAGCTTTAATCAAGAGGTTGCTTTATAATGAAAATTTTAAAGGGAGCAATGGTTGTTGATGAAACAACAACCATTGCATCAGATATAAAAATATGTGGAGAAAAAATTGTTGAGATAGGAAAAGATTTAGACACTAGTGGATGTGAAGTTATAGATGTATCTGGATGTTATATCATACCAGGAGGAATTGATGCACATACACATTTTGACCTAGATACAGGAACTACTAAAACAGCTGATGATTTTGAATCAGGAACAAAAGCTGCTATAGCTGGAGGAACTACAACTATATTAGACTTTGCGACTCAAAGCAAAGGAAAGTCTTTAAAAGAAGGTCTAAAAGAGTGGCATTTAAAGGCAAATAATAAAGCTTACTGTGATTATGGATTTCATATGGCAATAACAGATTGGAATGATTCAGTCTGTAATGAGATGGATGAAATGATAAATGAAGGTGTAACTTCTTTTAAATTATATATGGCTTATAAGGGATCTCTTCAAGTTGATGACAGTGTAATATACAAAGCATTACAAAAATCAAAGAGTATTGGAGCAATAATAGGATTTCATTGTGAAAATGGGAATATAATATGTGAACTTGTGGACAAATATCTTAAGAAAAATAAAACTTCTCCAAAATATCATGCTATTACAAGACCTTCCATAGTAGAAGCAGAGGCTACTAGAAGATTAATGGCAATAGCAGAGGTTACAAATGCTAGAGTATATGTAGTCCATTTAAGTTGTAAAGAGTCATTAGAAGAAGTACTCAAAGCTAAATGTAGAGGTGTGGATGTAATAGTAGAAACTTGTCCACAATATCTATTATTGGATAATAAGAAGTACGATTTAGAAGGTTTTGAAGGTGCCAAGTATGTAATGTCACCTCCGCTTAGAACTAAAGAAGACAATGATGTTCTTTGGAGGGCATTAGCTGAAAATAAAATAGATAGTGTAGCAACAGACCATTGCTCATTTAATTATAAAAATCAAAAAGAGCTCGGAATAAATGATTTTAGCAAGATACCAAATGGATCACCAGGAGTAGAACATAGGGTAGGACTTTTATATACCTATGGAGTGTGTACAAATAAAATATCTATAAATAAGATGGTGGAAATATTGTGCACAAATCCAGCAAAAATATTTGGACTTTATCCACAAAAAGGAACTATAAAGGTTGGAAGTGATGCAGATTTAGTTGTATTAAATCCAAACAAGTCTAAATTTATTAAAGCAGATAATCAAGTTCAAAATGTGGATTACACTCCATATGAAGATTATAAATTAGAATGCGAAATAGAGAAGGTATATTTAAGAGGTCAAAAAGTAAGTTCAAAGGGAGAAATAACTTGTTCAAATGCGAATGGTAAATATCTAAAAAGAGCATCTAATTAAGGGGGAATAGCTTGTATGTGCGATGTATTAGTAAAAGAATCCATAGACACATTTGAGTTCATTTTAAACAACCAAAAGGTTGTATCTAAGGGAAATAAGAAACTTTTACATTTTCTAAGAGAAGATATGAATATAACATCTGTAAAAAATGGATGTTCAGAAGGCGCATGTGGAACTTGTATGGTTATAGTTGATGGAAAGGCCATGAAAGCATGTGTGATTCAAACTCAAAAACTAGTTGGTAAGAATGTAATTACTATAGAAGGTATGACAGAGAGAGAAAAAGATGTTTATGCATATGCTTTTTCTAGTCAAGGAGCTGTTCAATGTGGCTTTTGCATACCAGGAATGGTTATAAGCTCAAAGGCTTTATTAGATATAAATTCAGATCCCAGTGAAGATGAAATTAAGAAAGCTTTAAGAGGAAATATTTGTAGATGTACTGGATATGTAAAAATAATAAAGGCTGTAGAGTTAGCAGCAAAAATACTTAGAGATAACATAGATGTACCGAAGGTTAGCTGTAAGGGGTTGGTCGGAGATAACCTTACAAGAGTGGATGCTCACGCAAAATCACTTGGAATTGCTGAATATGTAGATGATATGAAAATAGAGGGTATGATTTATGGATCTGCAGTAAGAACCAAATATCCTAGAGCACTTATTAAAAAAATAGATATAGAAGAAGCTAAGGCATATCCAGGTGTAGTTTCGGTACTAACTGCAAAAGATATTCCAGGTAGTCTAAAAGTAGGTCACCTAAAAAAAGACTGGGACACACTGATTCCTGAAGGTGAAGTAACTAGATATTTAGGAGATGCAATAGTATTAGTAGCAGCAGAAACTAAAGAATCATTAGAAGAAGCTAAAAAATTAGTAAAAATAGATTATGAAGAGTTACAACCTATAACATGTCCAGAAGAAGCGATGAAAGAAGATGCGCCCAATATACATGAAACAGGAAATATATTAGTAAAAGAACATCTAGTAAGAGGTAACGCAAAAGAGAAAATAGAAAATTCTAAATATGTAGTTACTCAAAGATACTCTACACCTTTCACTGAACATGCATTTTTAGAGCCTGAATGCGCTATATCAGGGCCATATGGAGCTGATGGAGTGTTAATATACTCTACTGACCAAGGTGTGTTTGCCACACAACATGAATGTGCAGATATGCTAGGCCTTGAACATGAAAAGATAAGAGTAATAAACAAAATGGTAGGCGGAGGATTTGGTGGAAAAGAAGACATGAGTGTTCAACACCATGCAGCACTTTTAGCTTACCATACTAAGAGATTCGTAAAAGTACTACTTACAAGAAAAGAAAGTATAATAATTCACCCTAAAAGACATGCAGTAGAAATGGAATTTACAACTGCATGTGATGAAAATGGATACTTAACAGGTATGAAAGCTACTATAGTATCTGATACAGGTGCATATGCATCTTTAGGAGGTCCTGTACTTCAAAGATTATGTACACATGCAGCTGGACCATACAACTATCAAGACATAGATATAGAAGGAACTGCCGTTTATACAAATAATCCTCCAGGAGGAGCGTTTAGAGGGTTTGGAGTAACGCAAAGTTGCTTTGCAACAGAATGTAATTTAAACTTACTTGCAGAAAAAGTAGGAATTTCCCCATGGGAAATTAGATATAGAAATGCAGTAAGACCAGGACAATCACTACCAAATGGTCAGATAGCAGATGAAGGAACAGCTATTGTTGAGACTTTAGAAGCTGTTAAAGAAGAATATGAAAAATACCCATATGCAGGAATTGCATGTGCTATGAAAAATAGTGGTTTAGGAGTTGGTATACCCGATACAGGCAGATGTAAATTAAAAATAATAGATAATAAAGTTCATATAAGAAGTAGTGCATCTTGTATAGGACAAGGATTAGGAACTGTACTTACTCAAATTTTATGTGAAACTACTGATGTAATTCCTGAAAATATAGTTTATGAATTCCCAGATACCCACATAACTCCAGATTCAGGAAATACTACTGCCTCTAGACAAACAGTATTTACAGGAGAGGCAACCAAGCAAGCTGCACTAAAGTTAAAAGAAGCATTAGAATCTGGTAAAACAATAGAGGATTTAAATGGATCAGAATTTTACGGAGAATACTCTAGTGTTACAGACAAAATGGGATGCGATAAAAAGAATCCTGTAAGCCATGTTGCTTATGGTTATGCAACTCATGTAGCTATTTTAAATGAAAATGGAAAATTAGAAAAAGTTATAGCTGCTCATGATGTAGGAAAAGCAATAAATCCAATTAGCTTAGAGGGCCAAATTGAAGGTGGAGTAGTAATGTCTTTAGGATATGCACTAACAGAAGATTATCCACTTGAAAGCTGTGTACCTAAAGCAAAGTTTGGAACACTAGGATTATTTAAAGCCACAGATATACCAAGTGTAAAAGCTATAGCTATAGAAAAAAATAAAGATAGTTTAGCTTATGGGGCAAAAGGGATAGGAGAAATAGCTTCCATACCAACAGCTCCAGCAATTCAAAATGCCTATTATTTATTTGACAAGGAGTTTAGAACTAAACTTCCATTAAATAATACACCATATAGGAAAAAATAAATTAAAAGGAGGGGGAATATGCTTAAAGTAGTAGTTAATACAAAAAATGCACCAGGTGCAATAGGACCATACTCTCAAGGTATGATAATTGGAAATTTAGTTTATACATCAGGGCAACTTCCAATAGATATGAAAACTGGTGAATTAGTATCTGAAGTAAAGGAAGCTACTAAAGCTTCATTAAACAATGTAAAGGCTATATTAGAAGAAGCAGGTACATCTATGGATAAAGTATTTAAGACAACTGTATTTGTAAAAGATTTAAATGATTTTGCTGCAGTAAATGAAGTTTATGCAACATATTTTGAATCTAATCCACCAGCAAGATCTTGTGTTCAAGTTGCTAAGTTACCAAAAGATGCTGTAGTTGAAATAGAAGCCATAGCAGAGTTATAGAATTTCTGTGCCAATTCAAAAGTTAATTAAGGTTTAAATTTATTAAAATATATAAAAATACTTGCCATGCTATTTTTATATAATTGATAGTTTATAAAAATTATATTTTTCAATATAAAATTAAAATCCTTCTACATAGATATATTTAAAATGATAAAATATACTTATGTAGAAGGGTTTATTTTTTTATAAAATACAATACAGATACAAACTTCAAATACTATGGGGTGAAAATATGAATTTTAATAATAATCTTGAATTAACTCAATCTCAGAAATTGATAATGACAACTCAATTAAAGCAATCACTAAATATATTAAACATGAGTAAGTTGGAGGTAGAAGACATAATACTGAAAGAAGCGGAAGAAAATCCGTTGTTAGAAGTAGACAGAAGTAGTGACGTAAATTGGGAAGAATACATAGTAAACATTGAAAAGTCAACTCATATAAGTAAAAATGAATTAAATTATAATCCAGATAATGATATAAATTTAGAAAATATGATAAAAGATTCATCAAACATATATGAACATCTTAAGTTACAAATAAGTTTATATAAGCTAACTAAGAAGGAAATGAATATATGTGAATATATTATAGATAGTTTAGATAAAGATGGATATTTGAGAATTGATGAAAATGAAATTATTGAATTATTAAATATAGATAAAAAGGTATTCAACAATTGCCTAGAAAAAATATGGCAATTAGAACCAAACGGTGTAGGAGCTAGAAACTTATCTGAATGTTTGATAATTCAAATGCGTAACTTAGGGTTACATAATAGAACACTAGAGGAAATAGTTAATAAAGATTTAGATTTAGTGGCAAGTAACAAATATAAAGAGATAAGTAAAAAATATAATGTACCTGTAAAAAAATGTATTGATATGATAAATATAATAAAAACATTAGACCCTAGACCAGCTGGGTCTTTATCTATAGAAAAAAGTGTATATGTACAACCTGATGTAATAGTAGAAAAAATAGATGATGAATTTGTAGTTTACACAAATAGCAATGATGCTTGTAGAATAAAAATAAATAATTTCTATAAAGAAGTACTAAAAAACGCACAATATGATAAAGGTGCAAAAGATTTTATAAAAGAAAAACTAAACTCTGCAACAGGGCTAATAAAAAATATAGAAGGTAGAAAAAATACAGTATTAAAAATTGCAGAAGAAATAGTTAAATCACAAGAAGATTTTTTTAGAAAAGGAATAAAGTACATAAAACCGATGAAGATGAGAGATATTGCTGATAACTTAAAATTTCATGAATCTACAATAAGTAGAGGTGTAAATGGGAAATATATGTTAACACCTTTTGGATTATTTGAATTTAAATACTTTTTTAGTAGTTCATTAGACACAAACGATGATGGAGTAATATCTAGTACTAGTATAAAAAAAATAATACAGGAGACAATAAAGGGCGAAAATAAAAAGAAACCTTTTAGTGATGACCAAATATCAAAGCTATTAAAAGAAAAGGGATTAAATGTGGCCAGGAGAACGATTGCCAAGTATAGAGAAGAGCTAGGAATATTATCATCAAGTAAAAGAAAGAGATTTTAAAAATAAAAAAAATAAAAATATCTTAAAAACTATTGAAATATCTTTCCAATTCCTTTAAAATAAAATTATCTTGTGGGACTGAAATAAATACAAGGGACACAGAAAGTCCCAAGGCATTTAACAAAGGAGCACAAAATGAAAAATTTACTAAAGATTCAACAAAAGTTAATTCCACAAGTAATTGAGCTTATGGAAAGAAGATACTCTATACTAAGGCAGATTTCAATAAGCGAACCAATAGGTAGAAGAACCTTATCGAATGTAACTGGAATTAGTGAGAGAATAGTAAGATCAGAAACTGAATTTCTAAAAGAACAAAATCTTATAGATGTGGCAGTATCTGGGATGACTATAACAAGAGAAGGTTTCGAACTTTTAGATGAGCTTAAAGAAATCATGAACGATATCATGGGATTATCTACACTTCAAGATAGAGTGAGGGATAAACTTGGTATAAAAAAGGTAGTATTAGTACCTGGAAGTTATGATAGTAATGAAACATTACTAAAAGATGTAGCTAGATCTGGATCTGAGTACTTCATAGATATACTAAAAGATGGAGACATAGTTTCTATAACTGGTGGAAGTACTATGTTAGAGTTTGCAAATAGCTTAAAGGCTGATAAAAAATACAATGATGTAGTAGCAGTTCCTGCAAGGGGAAGTATGGGTACAGACGTTGATATTCAGTCAAATAACATAGTAGCAACAATTAGTAAAAAACTAAACTCTAAGTATAAGTTATTACATATACCAGATGAGTTAGGTGAAGAAGCTATGAAAACACTTACTCAAGAGCCTCAAATTAAAAGTACATTAGATATTATAGAAAAGACAGATGTATTAGTCTTTGGAATTGGTAGAGCCGATGAAATGGCAACAAGAAGAAAACTACCAAAAGGGCAAGTAGAAGAAATAGTATCAAAAGGTGCAGTAGGTGAAGCTTTTGGTCACTACTTTAACAAAAAAGGAGAAATAGTATGTAAGTTAAATACAGTTGGTATTAACTTAGAGACATTTAAAAACGTTAAAGAAAATATTGCCATATTTGCCGGAACTAGAAAAGCAGAAGCTTTAATAGCTATGACAAATATAAATAAGAATATAGTGCTTATAACGGATGAAGAAAGCGCTAACAAAATTTTAGATTTAATATAATATAGGTTGATCAACTAGCATTGCTAGTCATAATATAAACACATTTTTACTTTATAGGGAGGTAGCAAAATGGTTAAAGTTGCGATAAATGGATTTGGAAGAATAGGAAGATTAGCTTTAAGAAAATTAATGGAGCAAACAGATAAGTTTGAGGTTGTTGCAATAAACGACTTAACAGATGCTAAAACTTTAGCTCATTTATTCAAATATGACACTGCTCAAGGAAGATTCAATGGTGAAATAGAAGTTAAAGACGGAGCTTTCGTAGTTAACGGACAAGAAATAAAAGTTACTGCTGAAAGAAACCCAGCTGATTTACCATGGGCTGAATTAAATGTTGATATAGTATTAGAGTGTACAGGATTCTTTACTTCTCAAGAAAAAGCTGGACTTCACTTAGAAGCTGGAGCTAAGAAAGTTGTTATATCTGCACCTGCAACAGGAGATTTAAAAACTGTAGTATTCAACGTAAACAATGATGTATTAGATGGATCAGAAACAGTTATATCAGGAGCTTCTTGTACAACTAACTGTTTAGCACCAATGGCTAAAGTATTAAACGATAAATTTGAATTACAAAAAGGATTTATGACTACTATACATGCTTACACTAATGACCAAAATACATTAGATGGACCTCATGCTAAAGGTGACTTAAGAAGAGCTAGAGCTGCTGCTTCTAATATAGTTCCTAACACTACAGGAGCTGCAAAAGCTATAGGTTTAGTTATACCTGCATTAAAAGGTAAATTAGACGGTGGAGCTCAAAGAGTACCTGTTGTAACTGGTTCTTTAACTGAATTAGTTTGTACATTAGGAAAGAAAGTAACTGTAGAAGAAATAAACGCTGCTATGAAAGCTGCATCTAATGAATCATTCGGATACACTGAAGAGCCATTAGTATCTTCTGACATAATAGGAATAGATTTTGGATCATTATTCGATGCTACTCAAACAAAAGTTATGGAAGTAAACGGAGAACAATTAGTTAAAGTTGTTTCTTGGTATGACAATGAAATGTCTTACACTGCTCAATTAATAAGAACATTAGGATACTTCGCTGGTTTAGCTAAGTAATTTAATATAAAGTCCGAGACTATGTAGTTTATTACTGCATAACTCGGACTTTTTAAACAGAATATATAAATGAAGTACACTGTTAAAGATAAATAGAGTACACTTTTGATAAAAATATATTACATAAAATGTAAAAAATAGAAAAAATGTGATATACTAAATAGGAAATTAATTTGCTTTTGAGAGGAGATATAATTATGTCAATGCTTAACAAAAAAACAATAGAAGATATAAATGTGAACGGGAAAAAGGTTTTAGTAAGATGTGACTTCAATGTACCATTAAAAGATGGTGTAATAACTGACGAAAACAGATTAAATGGAGCGCTACCTACTATAAAATACTTAATAGATAATGGAGCAAAGGTTATATTATGTTCTCACTTAGGAAAGCCAAAAGGGGAAGCTAAACCAGAATTATCTTTAGCGCCAGTTGCTAAAAGGCTATCGGAGATGTTAGATAAGGAAGTAGTATTTGCTGCGGATGATAATGTTGTGGGGGAAAATGCGAAGACGGCTGTAGAAAAGATGGAAAATGGTGATGTAATATTATTACAAAACACTAGATACAGAAAAGAAGAAACTAAAAATGAAGAAAATTTCTCTAAAGAATTAGCATCTTTAGCTGAAGTATTTGTAAATGATGCATTCGGTACTGCTCATAGAGCTCACTGTTCTACAGTAGGTGCTGGAGAATTCTTAAATGAAAGAGCTTGCGGATATTTAATACAAAAAGAATTAAAGTTCTTAGGAGAAGCAGTTGCTAATCCAGTAAGACCTTTCACTGCAATATTAGGTGGAGCTAAGGTTTCTGATAAGATAGCTGTTATAGAGCAATTATTAGAAAAAGTAGACAACATAATAATAGGTGGAGGAATGTCTTATACATTCTTAAAAGCTTTAGGACACGAAATAGGAACTTCATTAGTTGAAGAAGATAGAGTGGAATACGCTAAAGAAATGATGGCTAAAGCAGAAGCTAAAGGTGTTAAATTCTTATTACCAATAGACAATGCTGTTGCTGATAAATTTGCTGATGTAACTCCAGTTATAACTGAAGGTGCTGATATACCAGCAGGTCACATGGGACTTGATATAGGACCTAAGACAATAGAATTATATGTAAATACAGTAAACGATTCTAAAACAATAGTATGGAATGGACCAATGGGAGTATTCGAATTCGAAAACTTTAACAAAGGTACATTAGCTGTTGCTAAAGCTATGGCAGCTTTAACAGATGCTACTACTGTGATAGGTGGTGGAGATAGTGCTGCAGCTGTTAACCAATTAGGATTTGGAGATAAGATGACTCACGTATCAACTGGTGGAGGAGCATCTTTAGAATTCTTAGAAGGTAAAGAGTTACCAGGAATAGTAGCATTAGATAATAAATAAATTTGATAAAAATCATAAAGCATTAAATATGCTAGATGTTTAAATAAATATGTCCACAGTTTAAGTTTTACTTTTAGTAAAACTACCTATAAAATATAAGTTAAATCATGAGAAATCTTAATATTAAGGTTTCTCAAAGATTTAATTCCAAGTGGGAGGAATAATAAAATGAGAAAACCAATAATAGCAGGAAACTGGAAAATGAATAAAACTATAGCAGAAGCGCTAACTTTTGCTAATGAAGTTAAAGATAAAGTTAATAATGATAAAGTAGAAGCAGTAATATGTGCTCCTTTCTTAGCTTTAAAAGATTTAAAAGAAGTTACTAAAGGAAGTAACATAAAAATAGGTGCTCAAAACATGCACTTTGAAGAAAGTGGAGCTTTTACAGGTGAAGTATCACCAGCTATGTTAAAAGAAATAGGAATAGACTATGTAGTTATAGGGCACTCTGAAAGAAGAGAATACTTCAATGAAACTGATGAAACAGTAAACAAAAAAGTTTTAAAAGCATTAGAGCATGGGATAGATCCAATATTATGCTGTGGTGAAACTTTAGAGCAAAGAGAAAATGGTGAAACTAAGTCAGTTTGTAAAGTTCAAATAGAAAAAGCTTTAGAAAATGTAACTGTCGATGATTTAGCTAAAGTTGTTATAGCGTATGAACCAATATGGGCTATAGGAACTGGAAAAACTGCAACAGCTGAGGATGCTAACGATGTTATAGCTTACATAAGAGAAGTTGTAGCTAACCTTTACGGAGAATTAGCTAATGAAGTTAGAATTCAATACGGAGGAAGCGTTAAGCCTTCAAATGTAACTGAAATAATGAACCAAAGTGATATAGATGGAGCTTTAGTTGGTGGAGCGTCTTTAGCACCTAGCGACTATGTAGAGCTTGTTAATTTCTAAGGAGTGACAGATATGAAAAAACCAATTGCTTTAATAATAATGGATGGTTTTGGTGAAAGTAAGATAGAGACAGGTAATGCTGTTTTAGCTTCAAAAACACCTAACTTAGATAAAATAGTTGAAGAATATCCTCATACTTTAATAAATGCTAGTGGACTTGATGTAGGTCTTCCAGATGGACAAATGGGTAACTCAGAAGTAGGGCACACTAACATCGGGGCAGGAAGAATAGTATACCAAGATTTAACTAGAGTTACTAAGGCTATAGAAGAGGGAGACTTCTTCGAAAATGAAGTCTTATTAAAAGCTATGGAAAATGCAAAGAACCACTCTCTTCATTTAATGGGATTATTATCTGATGGAGGAGTTCACTCTCATATAGATCATTTAAAAGCACTTTTAAAAATGGCTAAAGAAAACAATGTTGAAAACGTATTTGTACACGCTTTCACAGATGGTAGAGATACTGCGCCAAGAAGTGCTATAGGATATATACAAGATGTAGAAGACTACATGAAAGAATTAGGAGTAGGTAAATTTGCTTCTGTTTCTGGTAGATACTATGCAATGGATAGAGATAAGAGATGGGAAAGAGTTAAGCTTGCTTATGAAGCAATGGTAGATGGAAAAGGTGTGACTTCAACATCTGCAGTTGAAGCTGTACAAAACTCATATAATGAAGATAAAAATGATGAATTCGTTCTTCCAACTGTAATAGTTGAAAATGATAAGCCAGTTGGTCTTATAAAAGAAGACGATTCTATAGTATTTGGAAACTTTAGACCAGATAGAGCTAGAGAGATAACTAGAGCATTAGTATGTGATGAGTTTGTTGGATTTGAAAGACCTTGCATGAAGACATTATTCGTATGTTTAACTACATATGATATAACTATAAAAAATGTTAATGTAGCATTTGGACCTCAAAGTTTAAATAATACTTTAGGTGAATACTTAGCTAATAATGGAAAGACTCAGTTAAGAGCTGCAGAAACTGAAAAATATGCTCACGTTACATTCTTCTTCAATGGAGGAGTAGAAGAGCCAAATAAAGATGAAGATAGATTATTAATACCATCTCCAAAGGTTGCAACTTATGATTTACAACCAGAGATGAGTGCTAATGAATTAACAGAAAAAATGTTAGCAAAAATAGATGAAGATAAATATGATTTTATAGTGCTAAATTATGCTAACCCAGATATGGTAGGACATACGGGAGTAGTGGAAGCTGCTATAAAAGCTGTAGAAACAGTTGATACATGTGTAGGAAAAGTAGTTGATA
The DNA here is from genome assembly GCF_000499525.1 of Faecalimicrobium dakarense. Classification (GTDB taxonomy): domain Bacteria; phylum Bacillota; class Clostridia; order Peptostreptococcales; family Peptostreptococcaceae; genus Faecalimicrobium; species Faecalimicrobium dakarense. Next base: position 15,121 of record NZ_HG529386.1, read on the forward strand.
AAATACTTTCTAAGGGTGGTAGTGCAATAATAACTGCAGACCATGGAAATGCTGAGTACATGAAAGATCCAGAAAGTAATGCAACTATAACAGCTCATTCAATTAATCCAGTACCATTCATAGTAGTAGGGCAAGATTTAAAATCAGCTAAGCTAAAAGAAGATGGAAGATTAAGCGATATAGCACCTACAGTTTTAGATATGATGGATTTAGAACAACCATCAGAAATGACAGGTCATTCATTAATAGTAAAATAATATAAGTTAATAAAGGAAATTATTAATTTCCTATAATATAAAATATTACATGGAAAATTTACAAATTTACCCATCAAAGATAGTTTTTATGTAATATAATAAAAAGGTAAAATAAATTTACGAATATCGAGAGGAGATATAAATATGTCAGTTATCGAATTAGTATATGCAAGAGAAGTATTAGATTCAAGAGGG
>NZ_HG529387.1 GCF_000499525.1 Faecalimicrobium dakarense
AACCCAACTGTAGAAGTTGAAGTTGCTTTAGAAAGTGGATCAATAGGAAGAGCTATAGTACCATCAGGAGCATCAACAGGAGCTTTCGAAGCTGTTGAATTAAGAGACGGTGACAAAGGAAGATACTTAGGAAAAGGTACTGAAAAAGCTGTTAATAATGTAAATGAAATAATAGCACCAGAATTAGAAGGTATGGACGCATTTGACCAACCTGGTATAGATGGTTTAATGATAGAATTAGATGGAACTTTAAACAAAGGTAAATTAGGAGCTAACGCAATATTAGGTGTTTCTATGGCTGTAGCTAGAGCTGCTGCTGACGAAATAGGATTACCATTATTCCAATACATAGGTGGAGTAAATGCTAAGCAATTACCAGTTCCAATGATGAACATAATAAACGGTGGAGAGCATGCTGATAATAACGTTGACGTACAAGAGTTCATGATATTACCAGTTGGAGCTCCAACATTCAAAGAAGGATTAAGAATGGGTGCAGAAGTATTCCATTCATTAAAGAAAGTTTTAGCTGACAACGGATTAGCTTGTGGTGTAGGTGATGAAGGTGGGTTTGCTCCAAACTTAAGTTCAAACAGAGCTGCTTTAGAATTAATAGTAGATGCTATATCTAAAGCTGGATATGAGCCAGGAAAAGACGTTATGTTAGGTCTTGACGTTGCTGCTACAGAAATGTACAACAAAGAAACTAAAAAATACGTATTAGCTGGAGAAGGAACAGAATTAACTGCAGCTGAAATGGTTGAATTATACGAAGATTGGTCAACTAACTTCCCAATAATAACTATAGAAGACGGATTAGATGAAGAAGATTGGGATGGATGGAAGTTATTAACTGAAAAATTAGGAAACAAATTACAATTAGTTGGAGACGATTTATTCGTAACTAACACTGAAAGATTAGAAAGAGGAATAGAGCAAGGTGTTGCTAACTCTATATTAGTTAAAGTTAACCAAATAGGTACAATAACTGAAACTTTAGATGCTATAGAAATGGCTAAGAGAGCTGGATACACTGCAGTTATATCTCATAGGTCAGGAGAAACAGAAGATACTACTATAGCGGATTTAGCTGTAGCTGTAAACGCTGGACAAATAAAAACTGGTGCTCCATCAAGAACTGATAGAGTTGCTAAGTACAACCAATTATTAAGAATAGAAGAAATGGTTGGAGATTCTGCTAGATACTGTGGATTAAAATCTTTCTACAACTTAAAAAAATAATTTAATTTTTAAATTAAATTTAATATATGATAAAGGGCGATAGATATATCTATTGCCCTTTATTTTTTACGTATAAGGAGTATTATAATATTAAGCAACGGACGCAGTCTTTTGAGCAACGTGTTGACGAATTGTTTGAGCGATATGAAGTGTAGTATCCACTCAGTGGCTTAAGCTAAGCGAATTTTGCTAAAAATATATAAATCAGAATAATAAATTGTAATATACTAAAAATACAAAGGACGTAAAATTTCATAAAAAGAAGGTTGAATTCATGGCAATTAATAAAATTAGTTTTAATTTAGCACAAGAAATAGTAAATGCGGTAAAAGAAGTTGTAGATAAAGATATAAATTTTATAGATAAGAATGGAATAATAATAGGTAGTACAGATAAAAAGAGACTAAATACGTTTCATCAAGCTGGATACGAAGCAATAAAAACACTAAATAATATAGTAGTTGAAGATAATGAAGAATATAAAGGAAGTAGAAAAGGTATAAATTATCCTATAAAAATAAATAAGACTGCAATTGGGGCAATTGGTATAACTGGAGAACCAAGTGAAGTAGGAAGGTACGGATTTCTTATAACTAAAATTACAGAAATATTTATAAAGGAACAACAATTGAATTTTAAGTATGAGGCTGATAAGCAAAGAATAAATTATGTTGTAAAGTCTTTAATATACAATGATATAGAAGATAAAGATGAAATAGAAAATATATTAGAAGAATTTAATATATCATCAAACCAGAAGTTTGCAGTTGTTATTATGAAAATAAATAAATACCATAAAGATGGGGATTTAGAAATTATAGAAAATGAAATAAAAAAAGTATTTGATTCTATTGGAAATATTTTTAAAGTATATATTTATCCAAATGAATTTATTGCCTTAATTAATGAAGAAAGATATGAAAAGCTTAAAACTGTTTATATGGATTTTTTAAAAACATATAAAGGAACTTTAAGCGGAGGTGTAGGAAGGCTAAAAGAAATTTATGAAACTCATAAATCTTACCAAGAGGCTAGAATAGCATTAAAGTATTCTACAAACCATAAAAAGATTTTAACATATATTGACTCTTTAAATTTAGAACTTATACTAGAAAATGTTGATGTAGATGTAAAGAAACAGTATATGGATAAAATTTTAGATAATCTAGATAAAGAAGAAATAAGTCTATTAGAAATTTATTATAAAAATGATATGTCATTAAAACAGACATCAGAAGATTTATATATTCATAAAAATACATTACAGTATAGACTAGATAAAATAAATCAAAAAAGTGGTTTTGACCCAAGAAAATTTAATGATTCAGTTATACTATACTTAGCTATAAATATAAAGTTAGGAATATAAATACATAAAATAAAAAGCCATAGATCTATGGCTTTTTTTATATATTTAAACCAGTATTTGATTAAAAATTTAAAATAGATGAAATGCTTATACATAGATTAAGTGAAATTTTTACTATTACAATAAAATTAGTATATTTACAATGTTATAAATAACAAAAATGATTATAGGAAAACGAAATTATTTGTTATATATAACATTCATGTCGAAATATGTATTTGGTACAATATTATCAAAAGGAGGAGATAAATATGAAAATAGTAATTTCGATAGATTCTTTAAAAGGAAGTTTAAGTTCAATAGAGGCAGCAAATGCAATAAAAAAGGGAATTTTAAACGTTGATAATAAAGCAGATATAACAATAATGCCACTGGCAGATGGTGGTGAGGGAACTGTAGATGCATTAGTAGAAGGTATGAATGGAGAAAAACAAATAATATCTGTTACAGGACCTTTAAATGAAAAAGTAAATGCAGAATATGGAATTTTAAAAGATACAAATACAGCGATAATAGAGATGGCTCAAGCTTCTGGACTTACATTAGTTGAACCAAAACTTAGAAATCCTTTAAATACAACAACTTATGGAGTTGGAGAGATAATAAAAGAAGCAATAAATAAAGGGTGTAGAAACTTCATAGTTGGGATAGGTGGAAGTGCTACTAATGACTGTGGAGTAGGAATGCTTCAAGCATTAGGTTATGAATTCTATGATGGAAATAATAACTTAGTAGGCTTAGGTGGAAAAGTACTAAATGAAATAAAAAGTATAAAAATAGATAATAGATTAAAAGAGCTTGATGAGTGCACATTTAAAATAGCTTGCGATGTTAACAATCCATTATACGGAAAAAATGGAGCAGCTCATATATATGGTCCTCAAAAAGGTGCGACAGAGGAAATAATTGAAGAATTAGACAAAGGACTTATTAGTTTTTCACAAGTAGTTAAAAAAGATTTAGGTAAAGACATAGCACATGTAGAAGGTGTAGGAGCAGCTGGTGGTCTTGGTTTCGCATTCCTAGGATTTTTAAATTCAAAACTAGAATCAGGTATAAAGATAATATTAGATGAGATAAAACTAGAAGAAGTAATAAAAGGTGCTGATTTTGTCATAACAGGGGAAGGTAGATTAGATAATCAAACAGCCATGGGAAAAGCACCTATTGGAGTAGCAAAACTTGCTAAAGCTAATAATGCAAAAGTTATAGCAATAGCAGGATGTACAACAGATGATGCAGTTAAATGTAATGAAGAAGGAATAGACGCATATTTCTCAATAGTAAACTCTTCAATGACAATAGAAGAAGCAATGGAGAAAGAAACTGCAACTAAAAACATGATAGCAACAACAACACAAATATTTAACCTTATAAAAGCAGTTAACTAAATATCACATAAAAAACTTATAGGTGGTGGGATAAATGGATGTACAAATAACAACACTAGGAGCATTACTAGGGCTTGCAGTAGCAATTATATTAATAGTTAAAAAGATACATCCTGCATACAGTTTAATACTAGGAGCTGTAGTAGGAGGATTAGTAGGTGGAGCAGGACTAAGCGGAACTGTAGATGTAATGATAAGTGGGGCAAAAGATATAATGCCTGCAATACTTCGTATAGTAACATCAGGGGTTTTAGCTGGAGTACTCATAAAAACAGGAGCAGCAGCTAAAATTGCAGATCAGATAATAAAAACATTGGGTGAAAAAAGAGCTTTATTTGCACTAGCTTTATCAACAATGATATTAACATCAGTTGGGGTATTCGTAGACGTAGCAGTAATAACTGTTGCACCAATAGCACTTGCAATATCTAAAAAATTAGGATATGCACCAATGGTTATTCTTTTAGCTATGATAGGTGGAGGAAAAGCAGGAAATATTATATCTCCAAATCCAAATACTATATCAGCAGCAGAAAACTTTGGAGTTGATTTATCATCTCTAATGGCAGCAAATATTATACCTGCAATAGTAGGGCTTATAGTTACTGTAATATTAGCAAGTATGCTAGCTAAGAAATTTAAAGGAACTAAAATAGAAGTAGTAAAAGAAGACCATGATAATTTAGAATTACCATCTTTCTTTGCAGCAATAATTGGACCATTAGTAGCAATACTTTTACTTGCACTAAGACCAATAGTAGGAATAGCAGTAGATCCGCTTATAGCATTACCAGTTGGTGGAGTAGTTGGAGCATTAGCTATGGGTAAAGCAAAGAATCTTAATGAATATATAACTTTTGGACTTTCAAAGATGATGCCAGTTGCAATTTTATTAATAGGAACAGGTACAGTTGCAGGAATAATAAAGGCATCAACTCTACAACAAACAACAATAGGATTACTAGATGCAATGAATATGCCAGCATTTTTATTAGCTCCAATATCAGGTATATTAATGTCAGCAGCAACAGCATCAACTACATCAGGAGCAACTATAGCATCAGCAACATTTGGACCAGCTATAATGGGAGTTGGTGTATCACCAATAGCAGGAGCAGCTATGGTTCATGCAGGAGCTACAGTACTTGATCACTTACCACATGGTTCATTCTTCCATGCAACAGCAGGAGCAACAAATATGAGCATAGGTGAGCGTTTAAAATTAATACCATATGAATCTTTAGTAGGACTTTCTATGACTATAGTTTCAACTATAATATGGGGAGTAATAATGTAATAAATGTAAATTAGGAAACAAATAATAGAGACTTATGATAAACAATTAGGAGGCAACAATGTTAAATAGTATAAAAAGAACTAAAATAGTATGTACATTAGGACCGGCATCGGATAAAGAAGATATATTAGTAGAGCTTGTAAAGAGCGGATTAAATGTATGTAGATTTAATTTTTCTCATGGGTCTCATGAAGAGCACAAGGAAAGAATGGATTTAGTAAAAAAAGTTAGAAATGATCTAAATCAACCAGTAGCTATATTATTAGATACTAAAGGACCAGAAATAAGAACAGGAAACTTTGATGAACCAGAAGTTTTATTAGAAGAAGGTCAAAAATTTACTATAACAATGAAAGATGTTATGGGAAGTAAAGATATATGCACAGTAAGCTACAAAGGACTTGCAAAAGACGTAGAGTCTGGAGATACTATATTAATAGATGATGGGTTAGTAGGACTTAAAGTTCAAGAAGTTAATGATGGCGATATACATTGTATAGTAGAAAACTCTGGAATAGTTAAAAATCATAAGGGAGTTAACGTTCCTGGAGTAAGTATAAAATTACCAGCATTAACAGAAAAAGATGTTAGCGATATAGAGTTTGGTATAAAACAAGGAATAGATTATATAGCAGCATCATTTGTTAGAAAAGCATCAGATGTATTAGAAATAAGAGAAGTATTAGAAAAAAATAATGCTACACATATTCAAATAATATCTAAAATAGAAAACCAAGAAGGAATAAATAATATAGAGGAAATATTAAAAGTATCTGATGGAATAATGGTTGCTAGAGGTGACTTAGGAGTTGAAATACCAACAGAAGAAATACCAATAGCACAAAAGATGATGATAAAAAAATGCAATAAATTAGGGAAGCCAGTAATAACTGCTACTCAAATGCTAGACTCTATGATTAGAAATCCTAGACCAACAAGAGCAGAAGTTACAGATGTTGCAAATGCTATATATGATGGAACAGATGCAATAATGTTATCAGGGGAAACTGCTGCTGGTAAGTATCCAATAGAAGCTGTTAAAACTATGGCTACCATAGCAAAAAGAACGGAAGAAACATTAAACTACAATGAATTATTAAGAAAAAGAAAAATAGAAGAAGTAACAGTAACAAATGCAATAAGTCATGCTACATGTACTACGGCTAGAGACTTAAGTGCAGCTTCAATAATTACTTTCACTACAACTGGACATACAGCTAGAATGGTTTCTAAGTTTAGACCGGAGTGCCCAATAATAGCTACGACAGAAGATGAAGGTGTTATGAGAAGATTAGCTTTAACTTGGGGAGTATATCCAATTAAAACATCTCATGCAGGAAACACAGATGAGGTAATAGATAATTCAATAGAATCAGCTAAAAAAATTAACTATTTAAAAGATGGTGACTTAGTTGTAATAACAGCAGGTGTACCAGCTGGAGTAAGTGGAACTACAAACTTAATAAAGGTACATGCTATAGAAAAATAATAAGAATTTTAAATGATTAATCTGTTAATTATTTTTAGCAGATTAATCTATACATATAGTAAGAATTTGAGAGGAGAAATAAAATGTCAGCTATAGAATTAGTATATGCAAGAGAAGTATTAGACTCAAGAGGT
>NZ_HG529388.1 GCF_000499525.1 Faecalimicrobium dakarense
AACTCTAATAAATAGAGTTCATTTTTTATGATTTTAAATATATTAAGTTTAAATTAATCGTATATTGTATTTATTTTTGATTAGATTTTATAAACTCTGAAGGTGTGACACCTTCAATCTTAAGAAACTGCTTTGAAAAATGTCTATAGCTATGATAACCAACTTTTTCAGAAATATCTTTTATGGATAGAGAAGAAAAAATTAATAATTTTTTACTTTCTTTTATTCTTATAGTAGTTATATAATCTATAAACTTTAAGCCTGATTTTTCATGAAATATTTTACTCAGATAATTTGGTGTAATATTATACAATGATGCTATAGTACTAACGCCAATTTCATTCATATAATTTAATTTTATATACTTTATTATTTCATCTATTAAAGAATCATTAACTGTTTTAGGTATTTTACTAAATATAGTTGATGAATGTTTTAATAAAGCATTAGTAAACATAGGAAAATCATAATTAAAATCAAATTTAAATCCTATTGATATATCAAGAAATTCATTTAAGGAATTTTTATTTATATTATTATAAATATTTTTTAGGGTTAATGAGTCGCTTATTTTATGTACATATTTTTTATATAAAAGTTCTTCTTTTTCTATATAATATTGGCTTAACTTTAAAATATAATTAGAAAATTGTAAGTAATCTTTTTTAGATTCATTGAGGTAATTATTGATATCAACTAATTTTCTAAAGTTATGTATAGTTCTTATATAAGTATGTTCTTGAATTTGCTTTAATCCTATGTAGCAATCAAATATGCTATTATAATTACAATCACTAAATAAAGTAATGCTATAGTTTTCTCCTTGTATAGATGAGAGTTTCTTTGAAAAATCAATTTCTATTTTATCTTTAATATACCTAACTATCAAAACTAAATTTTCAGGGTTAACATAATAAGTTGCAAATCTTATATTATTATTTAGCCTATCATACATAAACTCTCTTATTGAATTTAAGATATTTTTACATACTAAACTTTTATCCTTTACATTGTATAGTCCATCTATTAAAAATAAATATGACTTGTACAAATAAATATCTTCATCAATATTAATAACGTTTTCCTTATATTCATCAATATTCAATTTATTAAATGTAGATATTATAGAAAGTTCAAAGCTGTCATTTTCTTTTATAATAGAGTTCTTTTTATTTACGTTAGTATTAGATAGAATAAGTTTTAGGTCATCTAAGCTAATAGGCTTTAATAAATAATCTTTAACACCAAGAGTAATAGCTTTTTTTTACTAAGTCAAATTCTCTTTCTCCAGTTAGTATAAACCATTGAGTAGTAGTAAAACTATTTTTACATTGTTCTATTGCAGATAGGCCATCCATTAGAGGCATATTAATATCAACAAAAGCTAAATCGATAGAATTATCCTTAAAAGATTTAATTAATTCTTTTCCATTTTTTGCTTCAATGAAAGTATGAGTATTTGGTTCGATTTCTTCAATCATACTTCTTAGAGCTAACCTAATAAGTCTTTCATCATCAGCTAATAATATAATCATAATCTAAATCCTCCTTTAAAGGTAACTTTACTATACAATTTGTACCTACACCTAAAGTGCTACTTATGTTAAGTTGGCTATCATTTTCAAATAAATGTAATCTTTCAACTATATTTTTAATCCCTGTGCTATCACTACAACCAGAGCTATTAGTATCAAAGCCAACACCATTATCGCATATTGATATAATTAAATTATAGTTTTGGTTGTCATTTTCTATAATAGAGGATACTTTAATTAAAATAGGTTCACCTGAATCCTTAAATCCGTGCTTAATACAATTTTCAACTAATGGTTGTAATATAAGTTTAGGCACCTTAATATTTTTTGTATTATTACTTAAATTAAGTTCAAAATCAATTAAGTCATCAAATCGTAATTTTTCAAGAGATAAATATTTCTCGATGCAGTTAAATTCTTCTTCTAATGTAGATATATCTGAGTTTTTACAAGTATAACGATAAAATTGTGAAAGTTGAATTAAAGAATCTTCAAGTAATTGTTTTTCATTAAGTCTATTAAGTGCAACAAATCCATTTAATATGTTATTTAAAAAGTGTGGATTTATTTGTGTTTGAAGCGCTATATACTCAGCTTTCTTTTTATTTATAATGGCTTCATATTCATTTTTAGCATGCAATTTAATTTTATAAGATATTTTATTTATAGCATTAGATATATGCTCAAACTCATAAGTTCCAGATATGTTAGAGTCAATCGATAAATCTCCTGTTTCTAGCTGTTCTATATTAGATGTAATTTGATATATGGAATTAATTATACTTCTACTTCTTATTTTAAAAAATAAGAGAGAGATTATAACAAATAATATTCCTATAAGTAAAAGCATAAATGCCATTAGCATAGTCTTAGAATATAAATCTTGTTTTGAGTCTAGATACAATAATGTCCAGTCGTTAGATGCAATTTTTTTTTCTAAAACATTATGATTTTGTGTATTATATTCTGCTGATTTTCCATTTTGATGTGTTGAGTATATGGTCTGTTTATCTTCATCTAATAATAAAAGCTGTGAATTTTCACTAATATTTATAGTAGATATAATTTCTTTTATTGTAGATTCTTCAGCATCAACTTTTATTATTCCTAATACTTTTTTAGTATCTAGATTTTTAACAACTCTCATTAGTGAAAATACTTTATATTCATTTTGCGAGTTAGGATACTTTGTATTGTGGACGGGTGTAAAATATGTACCTCCATCTGCTTCTAATGTTGACTTAATCCAGTCATTGTAATATTTAGGTGAAGGAACTTCACTTAAAATATTATAGTATTTACTTACTAAATAAGACTTAGAAGGATCACTTTCTGGAATAAAAGTTATTGATAATATATCCTTTCTAGAAGAATTAATTAGTTTATTAAGTGTAGAACTATAATCTTTATTTAAATTATATAAATTTATGTTATTTAAATTTCTATTTTCTATACTGGAATTTAAATAAGACATATATTCAAAAATTTCATTATACATATATGGTGTTAATGTTAATCTTTGTAAATCATTTAAATAAGTATCTATATTATTAGATACAGAATTAAGAGTATTTTCAAATGAATTCATATTTTGTTTAGTGAGAAGATTATTAAAATAATTAAAGAATAAAATTAAACAAATAATCAAAGGTACAAGTATACTAACCGTAAATAATATCATCAATTTAGAGCTAAAAGTGTAAAATTTTTTCATAAATCTCACCTCGATAATTCAAAAACGTTTCAAAGTATAATTCTATATAATTATATCAACTTGGGAAAATTATGGCAATTGTAGAAATTGATACTTAAAGTGTAGAATTGGTACATATAAAATGAAAATTATATATTTTATAATAATATTAAGAAATCTAGATGGGGGATAAAAATATGAATAGAAAATTAGCTAGTATAATTGCATGTAGTGTGTTAACGTTTTCGATGGTTACAGGGTGTAGTAGCACAGGAAAAGAAGGTGACTCTTCTAAAAAAGAAGATGTAACACTTACATTTATGACAAATAAGGTAGGGAAACCATCTGATGCTTTAAAAGAGGTATGTGAGGATTTTACAAATGAGACTGGTATTAAAGTAGAGTTTTCAGCACCAGGTAGTAACTATGAAGAGCTTATGAAAACTAAAATGGCAGCAAATGACCTTCCGGATTTATGGACAACACATGGATGGTCTGTAGCTAGATATTCAGAATACTTAAGACCGCTAAATGATCAGCCTTGGTTTAAAGATGTTTCTCAATCAATAAAACCTGTTATAACAGGAAATAATGATGAAATATATGCATTGCCTGTGAACATGGATATTGCAGGAATATTATATAATGTGGAAGTTTTAGAGAAGTCAGGTGTAAATGTTGATGATATAAAAACTTGGGGTGATTTTGAAAAAGCATTAGATAAGATAAAAGCTGCTGGATTTACTCCAATACATATAGGTGGTAAGGATAGTTGGACAATAGGTCAATTCTTTGACTGGGTTGCACCATCATTTTATGTAACTAATGAAAATAAAAACTATAGAAAAGAACTAAAAGATGGCTCATTTGATTGGAAACTATGGTCAGAAGTAGCTGGATTATTTGAAAAATGGAACAATGCTGGATACTTTAATGTTGACAGTTTAACTTCTGATTATAATACAGCAGCAAAATTATTAGGAGAAGGAAAAGTTGCTTTTGAATTCTATGGAAATAATACAATGAATGACGCGTTATCATATAACAAAGATGCTAAATTAGGATTTATGCCAATTCCTGCAAAAGATGAATCAGATGAACCAACATTAATAGCAGGTGAAGATATAGCAATAGGTGTTAATAAAAACTCTAAAAATGAAGAAGCAGCACTTAAGTTATTAAATTACTTTGCAAAACCGGAAGTATTATCTAAGTTATCTACAATAAGTGCGATGCCATCAGGAATAAATGGAATTGAAAGTGATACAGGTATGGCTAACGAGTACTATGATAAATATAAAGATGTAAAAACTATGCCATATTTTGATAGAGCATACTTACCAAATGGAATGTGGGATGATATGTGTATAGGTGGAGCTAGTATATTGTCTAAAGAAAAAGATGCAGTTCAAAAATCTGTAGATCAAATGAGACAAAGTTACAACGATAAAATAAATCAATAGATTTATATGTAAATTTAATTAGATTAAAACAAATTCGAGAGTACATAATTGTACTCTCGAATTTTATAAAAGGGAGGGGAATTTATGAAGGAAGCTGTTTGTAATAAAAAAGAAATGAAACCTGAAATTAAAATAAAAAATCAATGTTAAGTAAAAAAGCGTATATGAATTTATTTTATTTGCCAGCATTAATACTTTTTTTAATCATAGTAATATATCCCTTGCTTAAGGGAATAATGTTCTCATTTACAAATTGGAATGGATTTTCTCAAACGTATAAGTTTGTTGGGATAGAAAACTATAAGAGAATACTTACTGACCCAAATGTAAAATTAGCTTTTTTTAATACTATAATTTATGGATTTGGAAGTACAATATTGCAAAATGTTCTTGGATTAGGGTATGCAATATTTTTAAATGATAAATTTAGAGGAAGATCTTTGTGTAGAACAATAATATACTTACCAGTTATGGTTGCACCATTAATAATGGGATACATTGTATATTTCTTATTTCAATATGATGGAGGAGCATTTAATGACATCTTAATTTTATTAGGAAAAGAGCCTCTAGATTGGCTAGCAGATGGTCAAAGGTCAGTAATAATTATGACACTTGTTAATACACTTCAGTTTGTAGGAATATCGATGGTAATTTACTTAGCTGGACTTCAAAATATACCACAAATGTATTATGAAGCAGCAGATGTTGATGGAATATCAAAATTAGGTAAGTTTAGATATATTACTCTACCATTATTAATGCCAGCTATAACTTCATCAGTAATAGTAAACTTAATCGGAGGTTTAAAACTATTTGATATAATCATGGCATTAACATCAGGTGGACCAGGATTCTCATCACATTCTCTATCAACTTTAGTAACTCATACATATTTTAGAGGACAAAATGCAGGATATTCAGTAACAATAGGATTGGTTACATTTGTCTTTATAGCAATAACTTCAAATATTATAATGAAGTATTTAGATAGTAAGGAGGTATAATATATGATTAAGAAAAAATCAAAGGAAAGAGCAGAGTGAAAAAAAGTATTTTAGCCATATTGATTTCACTAGTACATATAATACCGCTATACATATTAGTAGGTGTAGCATTAAAAAGACCTGATGATTTAAGTTCTAGATGGAAACTACCAGATTATTTATATCTAGATAATTTTAATGTTGCAATAGAACAAGGAAACATATTAAAAGGATTAGGAGATAGTTCAATAATTACTTTTATTTCAATAGTACTTATAACTATAATTGGTGCTATGGCAGCATATCCATTAGCAAGAAATGCTACGAAAACTAATAGGAGAGTAAAATCATTTGTCATGGGGATAATGATGGTACCTCCACTAAGTATAGTTGTTCCTTTATATTCAATGATGGCAGATTTACAAGCTACTAGTACTTATTGGGGAATAATTGTAATATTAGTAACTTTCCAATTGCCTATGAGTGTTTTTTTATACTACAACTTTATAAGATCAATTCCAAAAGATTTAGATGAAGCAGCATCAATTGATGGATGCGGACCATTAAGAACATTTTTTAAAATAATACTTCCACAACTTACTCCAGTTACAGCTTCAGTTGTAATATTAACTGGTGTATCTTGTTGGAATGATTATCAATTTTCATTATACATGTTACAGTCATCAAATATAAAGACAGTAACTCAAACTATAGCAAGTTTCTTCTCTCAAAACTCATCAAATATGAATGCAGCTGCGGCAACTGCTTTATTAGGAATATTACCAATACTAATAGCATTTATATTCCTACAAAAATACTTTATTAAAGGCATGATAGATAGTGCTATTAAATAATAAATTCTAATTTAAAATATATAACATTATTTAGGGGGAGCAATATGAACAATAAAAACTTTCATCCAATATTAAATGAACCACCAATAGCTCATGCATTACATAAGTGGGATGAGGAAAATAGGATATTAACTTATGAGTACAATGGTAGAAATATAATTACTATGGAAATTGGAGGAGATGATGAAGTTGGATTTAGACATGGATCAGATGGAAACCTTCAAAATATACCATTTGTACAACAGTTGTATGTAATGTTAGATAGGCCGATTAAATCTAAGGTAACTTTACTTTTAAGCAGTGACGCTATAAATATGAAGCCAAATCGTGCTAAGCAAGAAGAAGCTATCATAGGCCAAGTTGGTAGACCAACAATGAATGGAGTAAATGGAGTATATGATATAAATCAAGATTTACTTATTGATTGGAATGGCTGTGATTGGAGATGGATTTCAGAAAAGTTTGAAGAAAATGAAGACAAAACTTTAAAGGTAGAGTTAGAAATAGAACTTGGGCCAAAACCTTTATTTATAAATTTAAGGATGCAATATTATAGAAAACATTTAGGATATAGCTATCATAAGCCTTGGGAATTTAGACCAAACTTAAAACCTTTAACAGGATGGTGCTCTTGGGAAGCATTTAGACGAGATGTAACCCAAGAAAATATAGAGGAAGTTTCTAAATTCTTTGGAAAACATTTAAGGGATTATGGATTAGAGTATATACAAATTGATGATGGATTCCAAAATATGCCTTTACCATTGGATCCAAAGGGTTCATTAGCAGAAGGTTGGTTAAATACTAATAAACAATTCCCTAAGGGACACAGTGGAGCAGTAAAGTCTATAGAAGAAGAAGGATTAAAAGCTGGAATTTGGACTAATGCAAATATTACAAATGAAGAATTTGCAAAAGAACAAAGTCAGTTTTTAATCAAAGGAAATGACGGAAAGCCAATGATAGGTGAGTGGATTGACTATCTAATAGATTGTAGTGAAGAAGCATTAGATAAGCATATAGCACCTTTTTATAAAGGATTAAAAGGATATGGATACGATTATTTTAAAACTGATGCTATAAGACATCTGTTATTAGATGGACTTCATGAAGCTGTAAGACAAGGGCTTATGACAAATGAAGACGCAGAAAATAAGTTTAGGGCTTATATGAAATGTGCAAGAGAAAATATAGGAGATGATGCTTACTTCTTAGCATCGTGGGGGATATTATCTGAAGTTGTAGGTCTAGTAGATGCATGTCGTATTGCAATGGATGCAAATCCAACTTGGGCAGGCATAAGAATGCAAATAGTTGAATCAGCTAGATGGTTCCACACTCAACGTATATTATTCTTAATAGATCCAGACCACATTTGTGCGAGAACTAATATAGAATGGGCAAGAAGTATTTGCTCTTTAGTATCTTTATCAGGTGGATTATATATGCTTAGCGATCCATTAGAAAATTATGATAAAGATAGATTAGATATTATTCAAAGAACATTACCAACTTTAAAAACTTTTACAGGTGAAACTGGAAATATAGATTTAACATATCCGGCATTTACATGGACAAAACTTCATGGATTTGCAGTTCCTAGGGAAAACCCAGTAGCAACAGAAGATATAACAATAGAAGATGCTATAAATATGGCAGGAAATTATGAATCAATGGATGATAACCACCCATTCTCATCTTTATGGAATATTCATATAGACAGAGAGTATAGAAGATGGAGTATATTAGGAAGATTTGCTACAGTTCCATTAAAAGAAAGTAATGTATATTTTAAAGATTTAGGATTAGATAACTTAAAAGAATACTTAGCATTTGATTTCTGGGAGAAAAAATACTTAGGAAGAATTAAAGAAAGTATTAATTGTAGAGCATTGGACCTTGGTAATTGTCAAATTATTTCGTTAACAGAAGTAAAAGAGCATCCGCAGGTTATAGCCTCTACAAGACATGTAAGTATGGATGATGTAAGTATAAAATCACAAAATTGGATCAACAACACTCTTATATTAGACCTAGAGGGAATAAAAAATACTAAAGAAGAATACGTCTTCCATATCCCAAAAGGATATACAGTTGAAAATATTAAATCAACTAACTCTAATGTTTCTTATGATTTATGTGATGAGTTATTAAAAGTTATTGTAGAATTTGACCATAGCGATGCAAAAATAGAAATAGAATTTTAATTAATATAAAATAGGACGGATAATAAAATGAAAAAAACTATTTTAAATATATCAAGGGAAAACTTCTCACCTTTTGGAGATGTTATAGAATTTAGTTCAGATTGTGAAGAAAGATTTGAAATAATAACAAAAGAGCAAGCTGAGCCATGGAGAATAGCTGTATATAGATATAAGGAAAAAAGTATAAGTAAGATGGAGAACCATCCTACATCTATGGAAAGCTTTGAACCTTTAACAGGAACAACATTACTTATGGTTGCAGAAAATAAAACTCCACAAGATTATAAGGTATTTCTTTTAGATAAGCCAGTATGTTTACACAAAGGAATATGGCATCAAGTTATAAGTCTTTCTAGCGAGGCTAGTGTAAAGATAACAGAAAACTTAGAGGTTACATCACAATTTTATGAATTTGACAAAGAAATAGAAGTTATAATTTCATAAATAAAATATGGAGGGTGTAAAATATGAGTAGGATTAATAAAAATAAAATGAAGGTAGTAGTTCCCCTATCAATTGCAATTGCAGTAACAAGTGCAAATTCTCTAGTTCTTGTAAATGCTAATTCAAACTCAAATAAAATGCAATACACATCAAATAGCATGGTACAATCAGATAATTTAATAAAAAATTCTGGATTTGAAAATGAAAATAGTAAAGAGTTTTGGGAATTTATTGGAGGTTCAGGCATAGCTAGTAACAACCCATATAATGGGAAACATTTTTACTTAGATGGTGGAAGTGAAAATAAAATAAAGCAAACTGTTATAGCACCTAAAACAGGAAACTATGATGTATCAGCTTGGCTATCAATTGGTGGAAGAAATAGTAAAATATCAGTTATAGATAAAAAGAGTGGAGAAATAATTTCACAAATGGAAATTGATGCAAAAAGTACTTACAATCAATATGTATTAAATCAAGTTTACTTAGAAAAAGGAGCTGAAGTAGAAGTTGTTATTATAGCAGGTTCTGGATGGGTAAATGGAGATGAAATTACAATGAATTTAAGTGAAACAGAGTATAATGACATAAAAACAATAGAATTTTACAATCAAGTTGGAAATGTAAATATAGATAATGAGAAAAAATCAATAGAATTTCATGTTCCATATGGTACAGATGTAAGTCAAATTAAACTTAAATCCATTGAAGTATCTAGAGGTGCAACTGTAAACTACAAATCCGATGATGTATTAGATTTTACAACTCCTCAAATATTTAAAGTATCATCAGAAAAGTCTAGTGAAGATTGGACAGTAAACTGTATTGTAAAAGAAAAACAAGCAATAGTAACATCATCAAATAAAGAAATAGAAGATGGGTTTAATTGGGCAATGAATAAAACAAGTCAGTTTGTGATGACTGGTAAAAAAGGTATAGTTAATAAAGATGAGAATAGACCAAATGGTGATGGAACAGGAGAAAAAGAGTATTTACCATCATACTGGGCAGGTTACTATGACAGAACTGCATTTTATGGTAGAGATTTTGTCCATCAAGCAACAGGTGCACAAATAGCAGGATTAAGAGACGAGAATTTCTCTATTTTCAAGGTATTTGCTAAAAATGCAACAGAATCAAGAAAGTGGTATACACTTTGGGCGTTTAACTTTGATGGATCACCACATACAATAGATTATAAAAATGATAATAATTTTGTAAGAGAAGTTCCAGCACAATTTGAACTTGTAGAAAAGGCTTATGAACAGTATTTATGGACAGGAGACAAAAGATATATAGAAGATGATGAATTATGGAATTTCTATACTAAGGTTATGACAGATTACATTGATTTACATGATGATCAAAATCCAAATGGTATAGCTGAGGGAAAGGGTGGAATTTTCCAAGGTTCATGTACTTATAATGAAAGAGGAGAACATCCAATAGAGGCAGGAGATGCTATAGGCTCACAATATCAAGCAACTTTAGCTTATGCAGGAATGCTTGAAGCAAGAGGTGAGAAAAAAGAGTCCCAAAAGTGGTATAAAAAAGCAGAGTCATTAAAAAAATACTTCAATGAAGAATGGAGTGTAATTGACCCTAATAATAAGGATGAAAATTATGCAAGAATCATAGATAAAGATGGAAAGAAGAAAAATGACTTTGGAAAGAAATAGTTGGTTTATACCGATGAAATTAATTACAGAACCAGGAACAAGAAATGATAAATATCTAGATTATATATCAGAAAAATTAGGAAATGGTATAAATACTACACCAGAAGCACCTAGAAATATAGAAGCATATACTTATATACCAGATACATACTTCCCATACAATAGAAATGAAGAAGCATGGAAATGGATGAAATATATACTAAGCGTAAGAGATGATGATCATGAGCGTCCATCACAAGGTACAAATGGAGATTATCCAGAAATATCATTTACATTAGTATCTCAAACTGTAGAGGGTATGATGGGAATAGAAGCTAATGCACCTGATAAATCAGTGGTAACAGCTCCACGTTTACCGAAAGATGTAGATTGGATAAAAATAGATAATCTAGAAATGGGAGAATATGAACTTTCAATAAATCATAATGGACTTGATATGACAACTTTAACTAATAACTCATCAAAAAATTTAAAATGGGAAGCAAGATTCTATGGAGATTATGACTACATAGTGGTAGAAGGTAAGAAATTTAAAGCTAAGAAAAAAGAAGTAAATGGAGAATTAGTAAGTTATAGGGATGTATCAGTTAAGAAAAATGATACAGTAGATGTAAAAGCTACTAATAAGTAAAAAATTATAAACTATAAATGAAAGCTTTCAGTTTTACTGGGAGCTTTTTGATTTAGTAAACTAGGATGGATACCTTGAATTGACTAGATTATTGTGGTATATTAAAATATGATTTAAACTTAATATACATAAAGATAGGAGGGATTATAGATGGACATAGGAACTATATTAATGGGTGTACAAGTTGTACTAGCTGTACTTTTAATAGTTAGTATAATGCCACAGGATAGTAAAGGTGCTCTTCCTTCACAATTTGGTGGAGAAGGAAATCAAACTTACTTTAAACCAAAAGGAAAAGAAGCTTTTCTTGGTAGATTAACTAAAATAACATCAGTGTTATTTTTCTTAAATGCATTAGCAATGCTTTTATTAAAGAAGTAATATTAAATAACAGGCCATTATTTAATAAATGTATTTAAGGTATTATTTAAAAGTTAAATTTAATTTTTAAAAAGATAATGTATTGAAGTAAAATATAAAAATTTTATTTTAATACATTATTTTATTTTAAATAAAAAAGCTATGGAAAAAGGTTATATACCAATTCCATAGCTTTTTTATAATCTTAGTTATCAAATACTGTATTCTTAGCTTTCCATTCTTCCATTTTTATTTCAAGCCAGAAACCATATATTCCAAGTGTTATTATAGTTAATAACCACCATTTTATATAGTTAACGAATAATGACCCACCTGTTCCAGTAAATTTAAGTCTTCTACCTTCTATAACTGTATGCTTTTTAATCCAGCTATGCTTTAAAGTAACAGCCCAAGGCGTAGCAATTCCTAAAGTAAAAGCAGATATTAAAAATGATATGATATTAATTCCTATAAGTTCTAAAACTCCACCATCAAATTCTGATCTTTGATAATCCATTATGTCATCTCCCTCTGTGATTTATGATATTGTAATTATACACTAATATTTAATAAATGAAACTTAATTAAACCTTAAAAAAATATTTTTTAATTTTAAGGTAAACTGTGGGATTTAGATTGTGAATATTTATAGGAATAGTTTTTATTTGATTTAACAATGAAACTATGTAGTGAAATGGTAATTTATTAAACGTTAAACGTATAAAAAAATGTAACCTTAGATATAATATATATTTAAGGTTACATTTTTTACTACCCTTGAGAAACTTGTTGCTTAACTATTGAAATTTCAGTTGGTGAAGCAGGCTGTGCTGGAATATAATAGCCTTTTTCTTTAGCTTTTTTGAAAAGATTATATTGACGTATTTCATCTTGATCTCTCATTTGTTGTAGAGTTTGACGAAGTTGTTCATTTTCAGTTTGAGCTATTATACCACCATAGCCAGCTAAGCTAGCATTTATACCAGCTAAATAATCATTTACTATCTCTTTTTCTTGCATTTGTTTACCTCCTATCCTAAGAACATTATTAGTTTTTCTTTGCTCGACTTTGCATCTTGAGCGTCTTTTTCAAACATTTGCTTTAACTCTGGATCAGCGCATTGTAAAGCATAGTCATTTAACTTCTTTTCAATTGTGCAGTGAGCACCAATTAAATGTCTTAGATTTTGTAGTTCTAATTCATTTAAATTACCCATAATAGTCAACTCCTTTACTTTAGATTCAGTAGTATTATTATCGAAGTTGTATGAGTATATTCAACAAAATAACTAATAATATCTTTTCTTATTATAGAAGATAATGTAATATAATTTATTTATTAGGAATTAGAATGGTTTTACTGTGTAATATTAATAAATAAATTATATTAAAAAAATATATCACTTATAAAAAGTATTTAAATTATAAAAAAATTTATTTTAAACATTAATTAATTTGTCAAGACTATTTACCAGTTTTACCAAAGTATTACAATAGTGTATAATGATTAAATGGTAATAATAAAATATAAATATAGAATTAATAAAGTAAATAAGTATTAATTATATACAATTAATATCATAGTATAAAATATAATAAATTTTTTTAAAGTAAAAAGATTTATACAAATAAAGAACATGGAGGTAAGTTAATGTTACCAGGACTTAAAGAACGTTTATTGGGACTTATAAATGATTCAGATTATAGCCCTTTAAGGAAAGAAGAATTAGCAGTTATATTTGATATACATGCGTGTGAAGCTGCAATGTTTTATAACTTTTTAGATGAACTAGAAGAAGACGGATATATATGTAAAACTAAAAAGGAAAAAATAATAGCACCTAAAACAATGGGATACTTTGTAGGGAAATTTGTATCACATAGAAAAGGATTTGGATTTGTTGAATCTGATGAAGAATATACACAAGATTTATTTATCCCAGCCAGCGATATAAATGGAGCTATGCATAACGATAGAGTTATGGCTGAAATAGTAACACCAGCTACTGATGAAAGAAGGGCTGAAGGTAAAATAGTAAAAGTTATTCAAAGAGAAATAACTAGAATTGTTGGAGTATTCCAACCAAATAAAAATTTTGGATTTGTTATACCTGACGATAAAAAGTTTAATAAAGATATATATGTACCTAAAAAATTCTTTAGTGGTGCAAGAGAAAATGATAAGGTTGTATGCGAAATAACTGTATGGCCTAAAGAAGATAGAAAACCAGAAGGTAAAGTTGTTGAGGTATTAGGACAAAAAGGATTAAAAGAAGTAGAAATACATTCTATAATAAAAGCTCATGGATTACCTGAAGAATTCCCTAAAAAGGTATTAGATGAAGCAGAACATGTAGCTATCCCAATACCACAAGAAGAAATGGAAAGAAGATTAGATATAAGAGGTTTAAAAACATTTACAATAGATGGAGACGACGCTAAAGACTTAGATGATGCTATATCTATAGAGATGTTAGATAACGGAAACTTCAGTTTAGGTGTTCATATAGCAGACGTTACTCATTATGTAAGAGAAAAAAGTAAATTAGATAAAGAAGCTTTAAAAAGAGCAACTTCAGTTTACTTAGTAGACACAGTAATACCAATGCTACCTAAAACACTTTCTAATGGAGTGTGTAGTTTAAATCCTAACGAAGATAAACTTGCTTTATCAGTATTTATGGAAATAGACCACAAAGGTAATGTTGTTAAATATGATATAAAAGAAACTATAATAGATTCAGATGCTAGAATGACATATACAGAAGTGTCAGATATTTTAGAAAATGATGATAAAGAGTTAAAAGAAAAATATTCTAATTTAGTAGAAGAATTTAAAAATGCAGAAACTTTAGCTAGAATATTAATGAATAGAAGAACAAAAAGAGGTTCAATAGACTTTGACTTCCCAGAAGCTAAAATAATATTAGATAAAGAAGGTAAAGTTTTAGAGATACAACAATATGAAAGAAGAATATCAAATAAAATAATAGAAGAATTTATGCTTATAAGTAATGAAACAGTAGCAGAGCATTTCTTCTGGTTAAATGTTCCTTTCGTTTATAGAATACATGAAACTCCATCAGTAGAAAAAATGCAAAACTTAAGCAAGTTTGTTTCTACATTTGGGTATACTATAAAAGGTGATATGGAAGAAGTACACCCTAAAGCTCTTCAATCAATAGTTGAAGGGATAAAAGGAAAAAGAGAAGAAGAAGCAATAAGTACAATAATGCTTCGTTCACTAAGACAGGCAAAATATGCTCCTGAATGTGTAGGTCACTTTGGATTAGCAGCTAAATATTACTGCCACTTTACTTCTCCAATAAGAAGATATCCAGACCTTCAAATACACAGAATAATAAAAGAGCAATTAAATCATAAATTAAATCAAAAAAGACAAGACCAACTTAAAAATATAGTAGATTATGCATCAGTTCAATCATCAGAGAGAGAAAGAAGTGCAGACCTTGCAGAAAGAGATGTTAAAGACTACTATAAAGCAGTATATATGTATGATAAGATTGGTGAAGAATTTGACGGTGTAGTATCAAGTGTAACTTCATTTGGTATGTTTATAGAACTTCCTGATACTGTTGAAGGACTTATAAGACTTGCAAATATTACTGATGACTATTATATTTATGACGATACAACATATACTATAATGGGAGAGCGAACTAAGAAGACTTTCAGAATAGGTGATCCTGTTAGAATAAAAGTTGATAATGTAAATATAGACGCTAGAGAAATAGACTTTAAGTTATTATATAAAATAGATGAAAATACAAATGTAGATAATGAAGAGTAATCTATAAATAGTGTATTAGTCAATATGACATAGTCATGTTGACTAATACATGTAAATATGGTATATTTTTACTAAATAAATAAGCTTATTGTTTATGAATAATATAGAAGTTAAGAAGGTGAATTTATATGACTGGTAAAAAGGTATTAGCTAGTAATAGAAAAGCAAGACATGAGTACTTTATAGAAGAAACTTATGAATGTGGAATAGAATTAAAAGGTACAGAAGTAAAATCTATAAGACAAGGTAAGTTAAACTTAAGTGACGGATTTGCATCTGTTGATAATAGTGAAGTATTTTTAAAACAAGTTCATATAAGTCCATACGAGCAAGGGAACATATTTAATGTTGATCCTTTAAGAACTAGAAAATTATTACTTCATAAGCATGAAATAAGAAAGCTTATAGGTGCTACTACTATAAAAGGTTACTCATTAGTTCCTTTAAGTGTTTATCTTAAAAATGGTAAAGTTAAAGTAGAATTAGCACTAGCAAAAGGTAAAAAACTATATGATAAGCGTCAAGACTTAGCTAAAAAAGATGCTCAAAGAAATATAGAAAGAGAAATGCGTGGAAAATACTAATACTTAAGGTAAAGATTTCTTTAATAACAAGTTAATTACATTGATTTTTGCTTTAAAAAGTATTATATTATAGATACACTAA
Organism: Faecalimicrobium dakarense; assembly: GCF_000499525.1. Classification (GTDB taxonomy): domain Bacteria; phylum Bacillota; class Clostridia; order Peptostreptococcales; family Peptostreptococcaceae; genus Faecalimicrobium; species Faecalimicrobium dakarense. Next base: position 16,330 of record NZ_HG529388.1, read on the forward strand.
AAATTAAATATAGATGGTGAAACACAAAAGTTTGCGAATTAAAAAGTCTTTAAGACTCTAAACTTACCACGGGGGCGTAAAGGTTTCGACGTGGGTTTGGAACTTGGGGCTGCGTGTCGTGTTACTCTGGGTCACGTAAAAACTGGGGAAAAAAATAAACGCAAACGATAATTACGCTTTAGCAGCTTAATGCTGCTCGACCCGCCGAGCCCTCCTGCCGGTTAGGCCTGGTCGTCATTTATGCAGGGAACTACTTTTAGGGTGTCTCGACTGAAAGTGGACTAATTGGGACTGGTCGATCACATAGCCTGCCGCTGGGCGATGTGTGAGACGAGAATCTAAATCAGTTGGCTACACACGTAGATGCAACAGGGAAAGAGCTTGCGGACAGGGGTTCGATTCCCCTCGTCTCCACCATTGAAATCCACGAAAAAGGTATTGGCTAATTAGTCAATACCTTTTTTATAATAATTAATATAGAAGATAAATATAAACAACATAGGAGTTGAGTTGATATAGTGATAAGGGCTAATTGGGATGATTTTAACAAAAAAACAAAGATAAAACTAAAGCATTTGAAGATATGTGCAGAGTACTATTTTTGAGAAAAAATAAAAAAACATCATATGATTATAGTTATAATATGAATGAAGCAGGGCTTGAATTCCAACCAATTTATAATGAAGTTGATAAAAAATGGTATGGAGCTCAATGTAAGTATTTTACTTCAGGTAGTAGTAAATCTAAGTATGATCAAATATATAAATCTTTATCTAAAGCTTTTAGTATTTATAAGGGAAAATTAGATGTAGTATATATATATACTAATGATGAATTGAAACCTATATGTACAGAAGAAGAAATAAATTCAGAATCTAAAACTTCAAGGGTTAAAATTACAAGAGAATCTAAAGAGGAAAATATAGAAGTAAAGTGGATACAGTCAGATAATATTCTTGATGTTATTCGTGAAGAGTCAAATTTAGATTTATACAAAATGTATTTTTTAGATTCAAGAGAAAATGATTTTATTCAAGAGGGGATAACAATTGAAGAAAATACATTTTTACAATCAAATGAATTTATAAATCTTAAATTTGAAAATGGGCAGACATTAGAAGATGTATCCTGTAATATTTTAAGTAGTAAGTTTAAGCTTATTTTAGGTAATGCAGGAACAGGTAAATCAATTGGAATGAAATATTTATATAGAAAATTATTAATACAATACAATAATTATTATAAAGGTGAAATAGAGTGGGATGAAAATATCTATATACCTGTATTTATAAAATTAAGAGAATGTTCAAATGGAAACTTAGAAGAATTAATCAGAGAGCGATTTAAAGACTATGGTTTAAATCATATTGATAAAATAAATAACTACTTTTATTTTTTTGATGGATTAGATGAAATTTCTTATTATGATATAAGTAAAATAACATATTTTATAAAAAGTTTATCAGAAAAAAATAATATTAAAGGTATAATTGTATCATCTAGGTCTAACTCTAACAACCTTTCATATTTTAGACAAGAGGTTTCTTGGAAAGAGTATAAGTTTGATAAGTTGAATTATATTGATATTATGAATTACTTTAAATCCAAAGGAGTTTTAGGGAAACAAGAAAAATTAGAGTTATTATCTCAGTCGGCTATTGTAAACCAAATTGATGATATCTTTTCTATTAATCTGTTATGGGAAAATATAGATAATATAGATAAAAAGACTTCTAAGATAGATATTATTGAATTAGCAGTTAGACATTGGATAAATAAGTCTAAAACTATATGGCTAAAATTGACAATATGATGTCTATATTATGGATGTTAAGTTCAGACAAAAAAGTTACAGCAAAACAAATATCTGAAAAACTAGAAATCAATATAAGAACTGTTTACCGTTATATTGATGCACTTTCTGCTAGTGGTGTTCCTATTATCTCAGACACAGGTCATAATGGTGGGTATACACTTCTGAACAATTTTATTGAAGCTCCTCTTTTTTTCAATATTGAAGAGCAAACAGCACTACTTCATGCAGCTAGTTTTGCGAAAGAAGCTGGATATTTTTTAGATGAAGCACTGGATAAGGCAACATCAAAGTTAAAAATGTATTCAAACCAAAAACAAGAAGAAATATTAGATCAATATTTAATAGGTTTTGAAGTAATAAAACCAATTGGAAAGAGATCCATAGAATCGGTACTTAAAACGTTGGAGTATGGGATAGTAAATGAGTTATCTGTAGAAATTAACTATCGTACAGCTCGTGAAGAAAAATCAAAATGTAGGATTATAGACCCATACGGAATAGTTCACTGGAATAATAATTGGTATGTAGTAGCATTTTGTCAAATGAGAAATGAGATTCGTAGCTTTAGAGTAGAGAGGATTAGTAGCATCATAGGAACATCAAATACCTTTAATCGCCCAAAGGAATTCTCAGCAAGTGAATTTTTCATAAAAGGAATTGTGGCTGAAATAAAAGATGAGCAAGCTCTGATTCCATTAGTTATAGAAGGAAGTATAAATGCGTTAGACAATTTATGTCAACATTGGTTTTTAGGATATTATTTAAAAGAAAGAACTCCGAATAAAGCAATATTTATCCTTCAAGAAGAAGTAATATGCAAGTACATACCCAATATACTTTTACCTTATGAAAAATCTATAAAAGTAATTGATCCACAAAGTCTAAAGAATAAAATAGTTGAAACTTTATTAGAATTAATTGATTATTATCAAATTTAATAACTTAACTGACTAAATTTGTCAGTTAAGTTATTTTACAATTAGGTATATTAATTAATCACATAAGGAGCAAAAAAATGAAAAATAGAAAAGTGTATATGTACATATTTGATACTATGTCAGATTGGGAAGTAGGATATCTAACTGCTGAATTAAATACAGGAAGATATTTCAAAAAAGGATTAAAGCCACTAAAAGTAACTACAGTAGGAATTGATAAAAATTCCATCACGACAATGGGTGGATTGAAAGTTTTGCCTGAGATTACGATAGATGAGTGTAATATTGAAAGTAATGATGTATTAATTTTACCAGGAGGAGACACTTGGACATCAACAGTTCATGAAATAGTATTAGAAAAAACTAAAGAAGCTTTGATACAAGGGGCTGTAGTTGCAGCTATTTGTGGAGCAACGTTAGGCCTAGCAAAAAAAGGTTTACTAGATTTTAGAAATCATACAAGTAATAATTTAGAGTTTCTTAAAATGATAATACCAAGTTACTCTGGAGAAAAATATTATAAAATGGAAGCTGTAGTTAGTGATCAAAATTTAATTACAGCATCAGGAATTGCTCCGCTAGAATTTACATTTGAAGTATTAAAAGTTTTAGAGGTTTTTGAATCAGAATCATTAAATTCATGGTTAAATCTTTATAAAACTCATGATTCAAAATATTTTTTCAAACTAATGAATTGTAATATATAATTTAATAGTTATCATATTTTAAATCAGTTATGAATAAATTTAAGGTTTATTTTTTTTATCAATGTAGTATAATATAAATATAGATAAAACAAAAAGAAACTACAATCTAGTTGTGTAGAGCAGTGGTTTCTAGTATAGATTACTTTTTAGTGAACTTGAATTTTATTTTAAATTCAAATTCTAAACCACTTTTTCTACGGCCAATAGATAAGTGGTTTTTTATTTTATCATATATGTAATTAGTACTTAGACCAATACAGATAGAGCCAATAGCTCCTATAATAAAATTTATCATTAGTTCCATATAGATGACACCTCCTTCCTACTTAATGTAGGAACTAGGACTATATGAAACCACCACTCATAGATTGTAGCTTCTTCTGTTGTATTATATCATAGAATAATAAATTCATGTGAATTTTTATTAACGGTTTATAATAAGGTGGGATATATAAGTTAATAGTGGATATTATTCCCGCGATCCGTCTCCACCATTGAAATCCACGAAAATACATTAACAACTTTGTTAATGTATTTTTTTGATAAAGTTAATGAAAATGATAAAAAGATAAGAGTAGTATTATATAAATATAGTTATAAATTAGCAGAGGATAATTCAAATATTTCAAATATAATAAACTTTGATGGGATTGAATATGAGAGATTTGAAGAAAAGATTATTGATAGGAATATTGAAATAAATTAAGAATATTATAAATCTGAAAAAGACAAGCTATATAATTATTATATATAAACACTCATGTTCATTGAATATGAGTGTTTTTAATATATCTAGAAAAATAGTAGAAAATTATATAATATTTTGGTTTGTATCATTATATAAATACATCAATTTAGATAACTTTTATAAAATATAAAGAAAATTCAAAAAACTATTGAAATAAATATAAACAATAGCTACTATATAATAAAATTACTTTTAAATTAAATTTACAAGGGGGAATTTAATTATGTCGAAAAAGAGAAAAATATATGTAGTAGCAGCATCAGCTATAATAGCAGCTCCAATTCTATTAGCAAGTCCAGCATCAGCAGCAGCTAATGCGAATGGAATATTATCAAAAATAGAAAGACAACTGAGTGTAAATCAAATATTAAAAGATATAGAGAGATTATCAATGGATGAAAGTGGTCAAAATAAAGATAATGCAAGAGTAACAGGATTTGAAGGAGAACATGAAGCTGCTAAGTATATACAAAGTGAGTTTAATAAACTGGGTATGAATGGAGAACTTAGCACAATAGAAGGAATAGATGGATTTATAGATGACGGAGCGACACTTACAGTAGGTGGAGAAAAGATAGAAGTAAAAACTATGACATTCTCTCAAGCTACTAATGGTCCGTTAGAAGGAGAACTTGTATATGCAGGGGTTGGAACTGAAGAAGAATGTAAAAAAGCTAATGTAGATGGTAAAATAGTGCTTATACAAAGAGGGGAAATCCCTTTTGCCCAAAAGGCTAAAAATGCTTATGCTAATGGAGCTAAAGGAGTTATAATATATAATAATACTTCTGGGATGCTAGGTGGAACTTTAGGGTCTTTAGAAGATAGTAAAGGTCCTACAGTTGGTATGAGTTTAGAAGATGGTACTAAATTAGTAGAGAGAATACAAGATGTAGAAACTCTAAATATATCTATGGAAGTTAAGACTTTAGTAAAACCAGATAGCTACTCATACAATGTAATAGGTGAAATACCTGCTCACAAAAACACAAAAAATCCTCAAACTATAGTACTAGGAGCACATTTTGATAGTGTAAGTTGTCCAGGTGCTAATGATAATGCTAGTGGTACAGCTACTATACTAGAAGTTGCTAGACTATTATCTAAACCAGAAGTTAAAAATAAATTACAATACAATGTAAGATTTGTTGCATTTGGTGCTGAGGAAATAGGCTTAATAGGATCAGATCAATATGTTGCTCAACTTGTTGAATCAGGAGAATCCAAAAATATTGTAGGTATGATAAACCTTGATATGGTAGGTGTAGGAGATCAGGTTGTAACATATAACTTAAATGATAAAGCAGACCATAAAATAACTGATATAGCAGAAGATAATATAAAAGAGTTAGGATATAAGTATGGAGGACATTTCAATTCTGGATCAAGTGACCATGCTCCATTTGAGGCAGCAGGTATACCGGCTGTATTTATACAATTTGATAAAGATCCATATTATCATACAGATGAAGATACAATAGATAAAATAGATCCACAAAATATAAAAGAAACTGCTACTTTAGTATTAAATATGCTTATGGATATGAATGATACAAAGCAAGAAAAGCAAAAACATAAGCCATTAAAGGGTAAGATAGAATTTGAAAATCAACAAATGCCAAGAAAGTAATTAAATTATATATAACTGAATTATAATCCTAACATTTTATCTTCCATTTTGGATTGATAAGATGCTAGGATTTTTTATTTTGAATAATAGTATTACTTATGTCTACAAAACTTAAGCAACAAATAGATATACAAAATATCAAAAAACTGAATTAAAAATATAACAAATAACTCAGTCGGATTTGATGAAACCATACCACTAAGACTCATAATACTTACAGACAAAGTTCCAAGCCATTTAAATATTGCTATAAATATAGATTGACCTTTTAAATTTCTTCTTTCTAAAAACATTAAAACAAATAATATAGACATTAATAGATTTTGAAAATAAGCAATAAAGCCTGCTGCTTGAAGAATATCACCATCAAATAAAATACTAAAATCTAATGGTGCTAAAATCATAAAAACAAAAGAAGATATTAAAGTAAAAACAATCAATACAAAGAATGATATTTTACTTAAAGAATATTTCTTCTTAAAATCCTTATATCCGTATTTGAAAAATGTACAAGCTATTATCAAGTCAAGAATAAACCATATAAAGCATACTATCTGATGAAATATATCACTCTTATAGATAAATGCAAATACGAACTCCCATGAGAGATTAAGGCACATTGCAAGAAATGGCATACCATAAGTCTTGTCTTTAACGCTTTTCTTAATTATTAATATGTAAGTTATAATCCAAAATAGTCCACTTAATCCTTGTAAGATTATATCAATACTCAAAAAAACACCCCTTTAGATATTTATGAAGTATGTACATATAATATAATAAAGATATTTTAGTAATAAATCATTAAACCTTCAAATGACATACAAAGTAAGTGAAGTTTTCAACAAACGTTTTTCAGGCCACGAATGTGGAGGAAGAATATTAAATATATAATTTAGAAAAAGTGTTGAAAAATAAAGTGTTATATGCTACATTTTATGGTGTAGATAAAAAGGTTAGAAAAAATACAATATAATGTGCGTTAGAGAATATGAGCCAAGCACAAGCCTTAAAATATTAGTATATTAACAGTACTAATATAGGCTTAGCTTGGCTTTTTTTAGCGTGAAAGGGGGATTTTTAATGTTAAAATTTTTAAAGCCAGCACCATATGTAAACAGGTTACCAGAGCAAGAGATAAATTCAACGTATAAAAAATATCGTATCCAGATGTTTATAAGTATTTATGTGGGATATCTTTTATACTATTTTGTAAGAAGCAATTTTGCTTTATCGAAGGTCTATCTTATAGAACAAGGATTTACAAAAGTTGAGATAGGGTTTGTTGCATCAGCTTTGGGGTTATCATATGGTATTAGTAAATTTATAATGGGGAATATGTCAGATAGATCTAATCCAAGATATTTCTTAGCAATAGGTCTTATAATGTCTGGTATAGTAAATTTATTTTTACCAAATACAACTAATATTGCTTTTATGTTTATTTTAATGCTATTAAATGGATGGTTTCAAGGAATGGGATGGCCTCCATGTGGTAGGATAATGACTCACTGGTTCTCAGATAGTGAACGTGGTGTAAAAATGTCTGTTTGGAATACTGCGCATAATATAGGTGGTGGGTTTATAGCTACTGTTGTATTAATTGGAGTATCATTATTTGGAACATGGAAAGGTAGTTTTTATTTACCAGGAATAATAGCAATTGTAGGTGGATTAATATATATTATATTTGCAAGAGATACTCCACAATCTGTTGGGCTACCACCAATTGAAGAATTTAAAAATGATTATCCAGAGTATGAGGTTGAAGTTGAAGATGCTGAAGCAGAACTTAGTGCTAAGGAGATTCTATTTAAATATGTATTAAATAATAAATTCTTATGGTGTATAGCTGTGGCAAACGTTTTTGTGTATTTGGTTAGATATGGTGTTATAAACTGGGTTCCTACATACCTACAAGAAGTTAGACATTTTGATCCAAAAGATTCTTCTATAGCATTTGCATTATTTGAATATGCAGCTATACCTGGAACTATTTTAGTTGGATGGATTAGTGATCATATATTCCATGGTAGACGTGCTCCAATAGGAATAATATGTATGGTTGGAGTAACTATAGCAACAGCTGTATACTGGAAAAGCACAAGTCCATTTGCTATAAACTGTGCTCTGGCATCAATAGGAGCATTAATTTATGGGCCTGTTATGTTAATAGGGGTAAGTGCACTAGATCTTGTTCCTAAAAAAGCAGCAGGAACTGCGGCAGGATTTACAGGATTATTTGGATATATGGGAGGACAGGTTTTAGCTGAGTTGGCAATGGGTATGGTAGTTGATAAATATAATTGGGATGGAGGATTTATAATGCTAATAATATCTTCGATCTTAGCGATAGTATTTTTATCATTTACTTGGAATACTCATAATATAAAAGAAAAATCTAATGCTTAGCTAGATAGAATAACAAATTAAAAGTTAATAGAGAATATATATAATTAAAAGGGGGGTCGTAAAAACGTACCCCCCTTTGATTATATTAATTTATATTATAACCTTATGCTATAGTTTTACTACTTACAATATCAACACCTGTACCTAAAACATCTTTGATTATTATATCTCCTACATTAACAGGAGATATAACAGTTATACTATCTAAAGCTTCCATAACATCAAACATCATACCTTTAGGTACAGAACCATTAGTCTTAACTGGAAGTAAGTTTAAATAAGAACCTTCAAGTTTAACGGTAGAAGTTATAACTCTTTTTGGGCTAGTTATTTCTTCAATACCGTATTTTTCTCCTCTTTTACAAGTATTACCACTTACTTTATATACGTCATCTATCTTATCAATAACCATTCTACAACCCATTGGACAAACTACACAAGTAACTTCAGTTTTCATAATTAAACCTCCTCAACACTTATATAGATATCGCTATCTATTTTACCTAAAAGGTCTTTATTTATATTAATACGTTCCATTTCAGAAGGTATCATATGAGCCCTTTTCTTTTCAAAAATAACTTCATTATTACATCTAACAACTAGTTTTTTGCCAGTACATATATTACGAACTCTCATAAATAAATTTACATCTTCATTAGAATCTATATTTATATATTGGGGAACTACATAACCAATTCCATCACTAGCAACAGTTTTTATATTATTAGATGTAGAAGATTTCTTTTTAGCCTTCTTATTTAAAACATATAAAGCAGCATTCTTACCAGCAATTCTACTTTCCTTTGTAACAAAGTCAACTAAATCATGAACATGAACAACATTACCACAAGCAAAGAAACCTTCTTTATCTGTAGACATACTATTATTAACTATAGGCCCACTTGTTTTTTTATCTAGATTAACACCAATACCACTAGAAAGTTCATTTTCAGGAATTAGTCCAACTGAAAGTAAAACAGTATCACATTCTATAAATTCTTCGCTACCTTCAATAACCTCTCTATTATCATTAAGCTTAGCTAAAGTAACTCCGCTAACTCTATCTTTTCCATGTATATAGTTTATACAAGTTTGTAATTTTAAAGGTATATTAAAATCATCTAAACACTGTACTATGTTTCTTGTAAGTCCGCTTGAGTGAGGATTTACTTCTACAACACATTGAACTTTAGCACCTTCTAATGTCATACGTCTGGCCATAATAAGCCCGATATCACCAGAACCGTAGATAACTACTTTTTTACCAACTAAGTATCCTTCCATATTAATAAATCTTTGAGCAGCACCAGCATTATAAACTCCAGCAGGTCTATATCCTGGAATATCTATAGCACCCCTAGTTCTTTCTCTACAGCCCATTGCAAGAATTACAGCATCAGCACTTATTTCTATAAGACCATCTTCGCCCATTGCAGATATAATTTTTTCATCATTAGCTTCATCTATATTAAGAACCATAGTATTTAACATAAAGTCTATGTTTTCTTCTTGAATCATTTTTATAAATTTACCAGCATACTCAGGGCCTGTTAATTCCTCTTTAAACTCATGAAGACCAAATCCATTATGGATACACTGATTTAAAATACCTCCAAGTTCTCTATCTCTTTCAATTATTAATACCTTTTCACATCCGTTTTTCTTAGCTTCTAGAGCAGCACCTAATCCAGCAGGACCACCACCAATTACAACAACATTATATTTCAACAGTCTCACCCCTTAACTCTTTTACTTTTCCTACAACCATATTTGAACCTTCATAATCTTTTAAAACATCTTCAACAGATATGTTTAACTCTCTAGCTATTATTTCAACAACCTTTGGACCACAGAAACCTCCTTGGCATCTTCCCATACCTGGGCGAACTCTTCTTTTAACCCCATCAACAGTTCTTGCACCACATGGTCTGTTTATAGCATCTACAATTTCTCCTTCAGTTACATTTTCGCATCTACATATTATAGTTTTATGCTTAGGATTTTTCTCAGCAGCTGAAATTCTTTCATCATTAGTCATTTGAGAAAATGGCTTATCTTTTATTCTTATAGGATTAAAATTAGCATTTAATTCTAAAGAATTATTATCTCTGGCAAAAATATCTTTTAATATACCTTCAACATAAACAGCTATACCAGGAGCAGAAGCAAGACCTGGAGATTCAATTCCAGCTACATTTATAAAACCTTTTGATTTTTCAGATTCAAATATTATAAAGTCACCTGTATTTGGAGTAGCACGAATTCCAGCAAAAGAAGTTATAGTTTTTGAGAAATCTATATTCTGTACAGATTTTAAAGATTTATCCATTATTTCTCTTAAACCAGATTTAGTAGTTGTTATATCTTCTAAATCAACTTGCGTAGCGTTTGGACCAACAAGTAAGTTTCCATGAACTGTTTTAGTAACCAGTATTCCCTTACCTTTTTCAGTAGGACATGTAAATAATGTGTGTACAGCCTTATTTCCTTCAATTTTATCTAATATTTTATACTCACCTTTTCTTGGGATTATATAAAATTCATCTCCACCAATTAATTTGTTTATTTTATCAGAATATACACCAGATGCATTTATAACATATTTTGATTTTATAACGCCATTTACAGTTTTTATTTCAAAGTATTCTTCATTATCGCTAACAACTTTTTTAATATCTATAACTTCGCTTTGTAAATTAAGTGTGACACCATTATCAATAGCATTTTCCATAAGTGCAACGTTTAGGTTGAAAGGACAAACTATACCTGCACTTTTGCATAAAAGAGCACCAACTACATTTTCACTAACATTAGGCTCTATTTCTTTAACTTTATTGCCATCTATTATTTCGAGTCCAGAAGCTCCATTTTTTAATCCTCTTTCGTAAAGATCTTTTATATGATATAAGTCTTTATCATCAAAAGCCAAAACCAAAGATCCATTTTGCTTAAACTCAACATTAAGATCTTTACAAAGAGAAGGGTATAGGCTATTTCCTAAAACATTTAGCTTTGCTTTTAAGCTACCTTCATAAGCATCAAATCCACCATGAACTATAGCACTATTAGCTTTGGTTGTACCTTGGCATACTTCAACACCTTTTTCTAAAACAACAGTTTTTAAATTATATCTAGATAGGTTTCTGGCAATAGCACTTCCTGTTATTCCAGCTCCTATTATAGCTATATCAAACATAAACAAATCCCCCTGAGTATTAATATTTGGAAAAAAAAACAGAGACCCCCCTATAAGTTATTATAGAAGGCTCTCTAATCTCTGCCATAAATATTTAATTAATATAATTTCATTCATGAAATTATGTATTAACGCTTTCATCACCATAATTATATTCCAAAATTTTGAATTTGTCATTACATTAAATTAAAAATCGAAAAATTTTTTAGTACTAAAAATATAATTTATAAAAAATCTTGTCAAAAAACTTTCTAAAATACTTTATTTGAAATATTAATATCCCACATGCTACCATAACCTCATAATACAAAACGAAACAAAATAGGAGGATATGATGAATTACAAACCCAACACAGAACTAATAAAATTACGCATGCTAAAAAAAGGCTACTCAATAACAAAACTAGCAAAAGAAAGTAATCTAGGAAAATCAACAGTATCAAGACTAATAAACAAAATGGGCACATCAAGAGTAGAAACAATATATAAAATAGCGAAAGCCTTAGATATAGAAGTAAAAGATATAACATTATAAGCGTAATGGGGGATAAAAATGTACAAACAATATATAGATGAAATAAAAAAAGCCCTATAAGATTAAACACAGTAAATAAAAGTAAAATAAATGAATATTACAATAGCAAAGTCAAAGAGGCTATAAAAGAAAAAAATTTAGATAAAGCATTTGAACTAAGCTGTAAGCAAGATGGAGAAGGCAACAAAAACTATAATATAAACTTTCCTTATTTAGATTCTAAAAATAGACCTCAAAAAATATGGGATAACTTAGACCTATTACTAAAACAAAATAATATAAATATAGTTTATAACGAAATAGTTAAAGATATTGAAATAACTGGACTAGAAGGAACTAATCTAGAAAGTCAGTTAGTAGATATACATTCACTTTGCAATAAATATGGATTTTCTCTAAGTCTAAATACAATACAATCTTTTGTATATCGTATAGCTCATAACAATTCATACAACCCAGTGGTAGATTATTTAAGAAACTGCTACATGGAATTTGATGGAGATAGAAAAAATATACAAATGTTATGTAATGCACTTATAACTAGAAGTGATTATGACCAAGAATTAAAAAAATTATTAATAAGAAAGTGGTTATTAAACACAGCTACTATTGTATTTAATGATGGAAACACTAATATAGAAGGGATACTAACATTACAAGGAAAACAAGGCATAGGTAAAACAAGGTTAATAAGAAAACTAATACCAATGTACGTTAAAACTGGACTAGAGCTAGATCCAAGCGATAAAGACAAAGTTTATCAATGTATAAAATATTGGGTATGTGAACTAGGGGAGTTAGATTCAACTCTTAAAAAAGATTTAGCAAAGTTAAAAGCTTTTATAACTGAGCAAGTTGATGAATTTAGAAGACCATATGGACTAGCACCTATTAAATATCCAAGAAAAACTTCATTTTATGCTACAGTTAATAATGAGGAATTTTTAAAAGATGAATCAGGTAATAGAAGGTACTGGGTAATTCCTATTGAAAAGATAGATTTTGATTTAATATCTAAAATAGATATAGATAAATTGTGGGGAGAAGTAATGTATATTAAAGAAGAAAATATTGAAAGTAAATATTTAGACCAAAAGGAAATAGAAAAATTGAATACTAGCAATGCTGATTTTAAAGTTATGAATCAATTAGAACTAGGGATTAATATAGAGTTTGATTGGGATGCTGATAAAGATAAGTGGAATTGGAAGTCTTCTACTGAAATAGCAAATAGGCTACATTTAAAATCTAGTAAAGGTCTTAGAGCTACTTTAGAAAGTTATGGTGCTAATTATAGAAAGGTTGGAAATAAAAGAGGGTATAATACACCACCATATAAATATGTAATGTCACTTAGTGGGTTTTAGTACATTAAAAATTGTACTTTATATGTTGAAACACAAGTTTATGTAAAAAGTATTGTGAGAGTACAGAAAAAGTACACTAAAAGTACGGTAAATTAAAACTTAATGTACTATGTTAAGATATAGATAAATCAATAGATTTAGATACTTTGTACAGTAGTTACATTAGATTAAATAAAATATTATGTTATTGATGTAGAATTATATTATTAGAGTTAATGTTATCTATGATGTACTTACTGTACTTAATGATAATACTTTGAAAAATAAACTATAAAGAGTAGTATAATTTTATAGTATAGAATATAAAATGACATTAACTTAAGACAAAGAAATTAGAAAGGTTGGAAAGAATGATAAGAACAATTGTAAAGGATGTACTATTTTTAGAGCAAAAATCAGAACTAGCAACAAAAGAGGATATAGAAGTTATTAATGATTTAATAGATACGTTAAATGCAAATTTAGATCATTGCGTAGGCCTAGCAGCTAATATGATAGGAGTAAAAAAACGTATATTGGTATTTAGTGTGGGTAATATTATAGTTCCTATGGTAAACCCAGTTATAATAAAAAAAGAGAATCCTTATGAAACAGAAGAAAGCTGTCTATCTTTAATGGGCTCTAGAAAAACAAAAAGATATGAAAAAATAGAGGTAGAATATCTAGATAAAAATTTCAAGAAGCATAAACAAATATTTACAGGATTTACTGCACAGATTATCCAGCATGAAGTGGATCATTTTGAAGGTATAATAATTTAATAGAGAATAATATTTAATAAATTTAGTTTTTCTATTTACATATTTAATATTTTAACTCGATTTTCAGCATTTATTTAGATGATATTTTATCATAATTAATTATAACCATTAATATAATTTATATTGAATTAAGCTTCATTTATAAATAAAGGTGGTGTTATATGTATCCAGTTTATAAAAGTATTGGGACAAAGGAAAAATGTGAGAAAGTAAAAATATTATTTCCGCCACAGCATCAGGAGTGTCAACCCGGACTAGAGTATCTTATGGAACCTAGACCTATATCAGATAATCCATATTATAGAGGAAGTTGTAAATTGAAAGGGAAAGTAGCAATTATTACTGGAGGAGATAGTGGAATAGGAAGAGCAGTAGCTTATGCATTTGCTAAAGAAGGAGCAGATATTGCTATTTCATATCTTTGTGAACATAAGGATGCAAATGAAACTAAAGCTTATATAGAAGGATTAGGTGGGAAATGTGTATTAATTCCTGGAGATTTAAGGGATGAAGAAATGTCTAAAGTTGTTGTTGAAAAAACTATGGAGTGCTTTGGTAAAATTGATATATTAGTTAATAATCATGGGGTACAATTTATTCAAAGAAATATATTAGATATTACAGCTGAGCAACTAGATGATACATTTAGAACCAACGTATATGCTTTTTTCTATATGACAAAGGCAGCGCTTCCATACTTAAAAAAAGGTGCATCTATAATTAATACAACTTCTATTACAGCTTATAGAGGAGAGCCATTACTTATAGACTATAGTGCGACTAAAGGAGCAGTGCTAACATTTACTAGATCTCTTTCTCAGTCATTAATAAGTAAAGGTATAAGGGTAAATGGAGTAGCACCAGGTCCTATTTGGACTCCTTTAATATCAGCATCTTATTCAGCTGAAGAAGTAGAAACTTTTGGTAGTGACACTAGTAAAGTTCCTATGAATAGACCAGGTCAGCCATTTGAAGTTGCTACTAGCTTTGTATTTTTAGCTAGTGATGATTCTAGTTATATGTCTGGTCAGATTCTACATCCTAATGGTGGAGCTATAGTTGGATCTTAATTTATAAATATATATAAAACACTCATATTTATTTAATATGAGTGTTTTTTATATATTTATGAATTTAATTGTTGCACTTCATTATAAAGAGATCCTAATTTATCTATTTCTGTTTGTGGTGCAGGGCATAAAGGATAGAATCCTTTTTGAATCAACCATTGAGATACTTCATAAGCGTGATTACAAGCCATTGTAAATGCATCTTTTAAGAACTCTCTTAACACTGGATTAGTTGCTTCCATTGAGCCCCAAGCGTATTCTCTACCTGCTCTTTTTAAAGTTAAAAGATATCCTGTAGCTATTTCTCTATCGTTTAATTGTTGGATATCTGTTCTAGGTGTAACTGGTACTGGTTGTACAGGAGACTTAGTAAAGTCTTGTAAGTTTATTTTTAATTGAGGCACATTTAATTTTTCATTAGGCGCACTAGCTTCTTTAACAAATCTTACCTTAAGATTATAGTCCTGTATATGAACTGGAAACTGAGCTTCTACCATAGCTTTTAGTTCTGGATCTGTAATTTGGTTTTTGTATAGTGCCATATTTGTTATGCTATTTACACAACTCAAAATTAGTTCGTGTAAATTATGTAATTCTGCTGGTGTTAGTTGCATAATTTATTACCTCCTGAATAAATAAAATTTTTTACACTATTATTATTTCACAATAAAAAGAATTTCTTTCATGGTAAATAATTCATAAAAAATATAGATAAGGACATAGCATTCTACACAACAAATTATACTAACGAAAGTAATAAATGCTATAAGTAAAGTAAGAATTTTATATAGTTGATATATTAAAAAGTAATTCATGGAGTTAACTCTAGCGTAACTGTTTTTACAAAAATAAAAAATTAAAAAAGTAGTTGCACTGGAGTTAACTCCAAGTGTTATTCTTTATATAGAGGAGGTTTTGATATGAAAAGTTTGGAAGTTAGTGAGAAATAGAATATATCTTTAGATATATTAAGATATTATGAAAGAATTGGTCTACTTCCTAAAATATCAAGATATAACAGAGGAAGAAGAATTTATAGCGAAACTGACTTAAGATGGGTTGATTTTATAAAATGCATGAGGAGAAATTAGTTTAAGCTTTATTAGGGGGAATAATCTATGAAAAAATCAGTACTAATTCAGATGTAAAATTCTTAAAGGGACTAAATCATCAGGGCACGATGTAGAAAAAATATATTTAAAGAATAAAAGAATAGAATACTGCGTAGGATGTTTGGTATGTCAAAAAAATGGAGGTCACTATATAAATCCTAAGTATTCAGAGATTACGGGCAAAGATTTTTACTTAATAACAGCTGCAGGTGATACTAGTAAAAGTTTTATAGATATTGTTGAGCAAGAACTTGAAGGGTTTACTTCATGTTTAGATGGTGGAAAAACAAAAGGAATTATATATGGAGTTGGAGCATGTGATGTAGGAGACATAAGAAGTAGTAGTGAAATGAAAAGAGCCTTTGAAATGGGGAAAAATGTATAACCTAATATTGTAGTTGCAGGTATTCCTGCTAAGGTAATAAAGACAATATAGGAATACATATTAAATTAAGAAAATACAATAAAAATTAGTGGGGTGTAATTAGTGGAAAAGTCAAAAGTATATTTTTGTGATTTATATTCAAATTCAGAAAATAGGAATATGCCAAACAATGTAAGGAAATTATTTGATAAAGCTGGGTTTAATGAATTGATAGAAGAAAATGATCAAGTAGCCATAAAACTTCATTTTGGTGAAAAAGGAAATACTACGTATTTAAGCCCAGTAGCGGTAAGGCAAGTAGTTGATAAAGTTAAAGATATAGGAGGTAAGCCATTTTTAACAGATACAAATACTCTATATACTGGAAGTAGGACAAACTCAGTAGATCATTTAACTACTGCAATAGAAAATGGATTTGCGTACTCAGTTGTAAATGCACCTATAATAATAGCTGATGGGCTTTTTAGTAGAAATAGTATAGATGTAGAAATAAACAAAAAGCATTTTGACACTATTAAAATAGCAGGAGAGATATACAATTCTTCTTCTATGATAGTAATGAGTCACTTTAAAGGTCATGAAATGGGTGGATTTGGTGGAACTTTAAAGAACTTAGCTATGGGGTGTGCAACTGCGCCAGGTAAACAAATGCAACACTCTGATGTCAAGCCAGTAGTTGATAAAGAGACATGTATAGGATGTACAAAATGTGCTAAGTCTTGTCCTACCAAAGCTATATCTATGGAAGGAAGAAAAGCAGACATAGATCATGATGTATGTTATGGTTGTGGAGAATGCCCGACAGTATGTCCAGTGAAAGCTATAAGTGTAAATTGGGAAACTGACAAAGATATATTTATAGAAAAGATGGCAGAGTATGCTTATGGATCAGTATTAGAAAAGAAAGATAAAGTGGGGTATATAACATTTGTAATGAATGTAACTCCATTATGTGATTGTGTACCTTGGTCAGGAAGACCTATAGCTCATGATATAGGAATACTTGCATCTAAAGACCCTATTGCGCTAGATCAAGCTTGCTATGATTTAGTATGTAAGGAGATGGGGCATGATGTATTTAAACATGCTCATCCTGATGTAAATGCAACTAGAATAATAGACTATGGATATGAAATGGGAATGGGTAATAAGGAGTATGAGTTGATAAATATATAGTTAAGCAAGAAAAATCAGTAGTTCTATAAAAGTATATAGGGGGATAGCAATTAAGCTATTCCTAATTTTTATGCAAAAATTAAGAACAGGAGTTAATTAGATGAATACTGCAAAGTAATAAGAATAACTGTATAATCAGATAAATAGAAATTAAGAGAAAAAATATATTTTAATATAACCGACAAAAGTGGAACGTGAAAAATAGGATAATGGTAGATAACAATTGATAAAATTAAATATGAAAGGTGGGAGTTACATGAACACACTAAAATGTATGAATGATGCATTAGATTATATTGAAAAAAATATAGAACACGAAATAAATTATAAAGAAATAGCTAAAATAGCATGTTGTTCAGAGTACCATTTTAAGAGAATGTTTTCTTTTATAGCAGGTATAAGCATATCAGAATATATAAGGCGTAGAAGACTGACTTTAGCGGCTTTTGATTTAAGAAATAGTGATATTAGAATTATTGATATTGCTATAAAGTATGGTTATAATTCAGCTGATTCTTTTGCTAGAGCATTTAATACCATCCATGGTATTATGCCTTCTGAAGCAAGAAATTCAAAAAAAATGCTAAAAGCATATCCTAGAATGACCTTTCAAATATCTATAAGTGGAGGTTGCGAAATGAATTATCGTATTGTAGAAAAAGAAGCATTTAAAATTGTAGGTTTGAAGAAAAGAGTTCCTATTATTTTCGAAGGTGTAAATCCTGAAATTTCTGAGATGTGGCAGTCTTTAACTCCAGAAAAAATAATGAAACTGAAGTCACTTTCAAATATAGAGCCTATGGGTATATTAAGTGCATCTGTAAATTTCTCTGAAACGCGAATGGAGGGACATGGTGAATTAGACCATTATATTGGAGTAGCTACAACTAATAAATCTGAGGAACAATTTGAAGTACTTGAAGTAAAGTCTGGTACATGGGCTGTTTTTGAAGCTATAGGTACATTTCCAGATGCTCTTCAAAATGTATGGGGAAGAATATATTCAGAATGGTTTCCATCATCTAACTATGAAGTAGAACAAGGTCCTGAGATTTTATGGAATGAGAACAAAGATACTACATCACCAAAATTTAAAAGTGAAATTTGGATTCCTGTAACTAAGAATAAGTAAATTATAGTTTGAAATAGTGGGTACTATTTCTGTGAATTGTATTCAATATTGGAATAAGCAAAAAATGCATTGATAAAACTATCAATGCATTTTTGTTTTACTAATATAAAAATACTGTGTTATAAAAATAAGTTTATATCTAGAGCATAAATTATCTAAATGAGGTATTTTACATAAATTTATTAGTAAAATGCAAAATAAAAACATTAAAAATAATATAATAAATTCTTTTTACCCTTTAAATTTATCTAATTAAGAGATATTATAAAAAAGAATATATATTAATATTCTAGTATATCAATACTAATTTTGTAGCATATATTAAAATAATATATTGGAGGAAAAATGATACTTTACGAGAGAAAACATAAAGAAACAGCAAAAGAATACGCTTATAGAGTTTTAAAAGATAACATTATGTCTTTAGATCTAAAGCCAGGTGAATTGTTAAGTGAGTCTAATTTATCTGAACAATTGAATATATCTAGAACACCAATAAGAGAAATATTAATGAGATTAAAAACTGAGCATCTTATTGAGGTTAAACCTCAAGCAGGTACTTATGTATCATTGATAGATAGAGACCTTATAAATGAAGCTATATTTATGAGATCTATACTAGAAAAAGAAGTGTTAAAAGAAGCTTGTAGTGGATTTTCGGAAGAATTATTTATGGAATTAGAAAAAAATTTATTTGCCCAAAAACTAATTTTTGATAAAAAGGGAAAAGAAATTGAGTTTCATAACTTAGATAAAAGTTTTCACAAGTTAATATTCTTAGGATGTAATAAAGCGAATATATGGGATACTATTATGAATATAAGTACTCACTACAATAGAATGAGACTTTTATCTGAAATGAAAAGTAATAAAATGCAAATAATAAAACATCATGAAGAAATGATAGAAATAATTAAAAATAATGAATTTGATAAGATAGATACATATGTAAATAAACATATAGTAGATCCTGCAAATGAATGGGAAATATTAATAAATGAAAATGAAGAAATAAAGGCATTTTTCAAATAAAAGTATATAAAATATACATCTGTAATTTACAGATGTTTTTTATTTGTAATTTATTGTAGAAATTCAGGAAAAGGTATTGCATTGGAAAAAATGATATGCTAGTATACAAGTATAATAAAAATGGAGGTACAACAAATGAAATTACCATTTAATATTGATTTAAATAATAAAGTAGCTGTAGTAACAGGTGGAACAGGAATACTTTGTGGGGCTATGGTTGAAGCTTTAGCTAAATGTGGAGCTAAAGTAGCTATACTTGCATTAGGAAAAGACGCTTGTGAAGCTAAAGCCCAAGAAATAATAGATAATGGTGGATGTGCCATAGGAATAGAAGCTAACGTTTTAGATAAAGAAAGTTTAAAAAGAGCACATGAGATAATATTAAAAGAATTTGGACCATGTGATATATTAATAAATGGAGCAGGTGGAAACCATCCAAAAGGAACAACGACTAAGGAATACTTATTAGAAGAAGATTTAGATAATGAAGAATTAACATCATTCTTTGATCTAGATCCAAAAGGAGTAGAATTCGTATTTAACTTAAATTTCTTAGGAACATTACTTCCATCACAAGAATTTAGTAGAGATATGATAAACAGAGAAGGGTGTACAATAATAAATATATCTTCAATGAATGCATACACTCCGCTTACTAAAATACCAGCATACTCAGGAGCAAAAGCTGCAGTAAGTAACTTTACTCAATGGTTAGCTGTACATATGTCAAAAGTAGGCGTAAGAGTAAATGCTATAGCACCTGGATTCTTTGTAACAGCTCAAAATGAAAAATTATTATTTAATGAAGATGGATCTCCAACAGAAAGAAGTCAAAAGATATTAAATAGTACGCCAATGGGAAGATATGGAGAGGCTGAAGAATTAATAGGAACATTATTATACTTAGTAAGTAGTGAAGCATCAGGGTTTGTAAATGGTGTAGTAATACCAGTAGATGGAGCATTTAGTGCTTACTCAGGTGTATAGGAGGCAGTTATGTTAAATACTATAAAGAATGAAGGTATAGTTGCTGTAATAAGAGCAAAAGATCATGAAGAAGCTAAAGGATATATAAATGCTTGTGTAAATGGTGGAATAAAAGCAGTAGAGCTAACATACTCAATACCAAATGTTGTTGATTTAATAAATGAATTAAGAAATGATGAAAATCTAATACTAGGTGTTGGAAGTGTTTTAAATAGAGAAATGGCTAAGGATGCAATCTTAGCCGGAGCAAAATATGTTGTAAGTCCAGGATATAATGAAGAAGTCAATGAAGTTTGTAAGGAACTAAACACCCTTTACTTACCAGGATGCATGACAGTTACTGAGATAATGAATGCCTTAGAAAAAGGAAACAAGATGGTCAAATTATTCCCAGGAGATACATTTGGACATAAATATGTAAAAGCTGTAAAAGCCCCAATACCTCATGTTGAGATAATGCCTACAGGTGGAGTTAGTATAGATAATGTAGACAAGTGGTTTGAAATGGGAGTTTCTTGTGTAGGAGTAGGTAGTTCATTATTTAATGCAGGAAGCTTAGAAGATATAGAAAAACTAGCTAAAGAATTTGTGGAGAAAATAAAAGATGTTAGAAGCAAATAATAAAAAGGTTTTAGGATTTGGAGAAATAATGCTAAGGCTTACACCTCCTAATAATCAAAAGATTATACAAGTTAATTCATTTGATGCGACTTATGGTGGTGGAGAAGCAAACGTAGTTGCAAGTTTAGCAAGTTTCGGACATGAAACTAAGTTTGTAACTAAATTACCTAATAACTCTTTAGGTGATAAAGTTATAAGAGATTTAAGAAGTTATAATGTAGATACGAGTGACATATTACAAGGTTATGGAAGACTTGGTATTTATTTTTTAGAAATTGGACATGGACTTAGGAGTACTGAGGTTATATATGATAGAAAATATTCAGCTATATCTATGGCAAATAAAGATGAATTTGATATAGAGAAAATACTAAAAGATGTTAAAATGGTTCATTTATCAGGTATAACACCAGCGTTAAGTAAAGACTTATATGATTTAACTATAAAGATAGCAAAATATTGTAGCAATATTGGTATACTAGTGTCCTTGGATTCTAATTATAGAGCGAAACTTTGGAGTTTAGAAGATGCTAAAGGTTTTTTAGAAGAAATACTTCCTTTTGTGGATATAGCTTTTTTAGGAAGTTTAGACATGACAAACATATTAAAATATGAACCTTGTGACTTAGAATTTGAAGAAAGCCTTAAAAATTTATATGAAAAATTATTTGAAAAATATCCAAATATAAAATATGCAGCTTGTACAAAGAGAAGTGTTCATTCAATAAATAATAACTCATTAAAAGGTTACTTATTTGATAAAGAAAATTTACATATTTCAAATGAATACAACTTTGACATATTAGATAGAGTTGGTGGAGGCGATGCGTTTACAGCAGGTATACTTCACGGAATTTTAGATAACTTAGATAAAAAAGAAATCGTAGAATTTGGAGTTTGTGCAAGTGCATTAAAACACTCTATAAAAGGCGATATAAATATAGTAGATAAAGATAGTGTAACTAGTTTAATAGAAAAAGGATTACAAAATATAAAAAGATAATTCGGGGGAACTAAAATATGGAAATGACATTTAGATGGTATGGACAAGATGATCCTGTAAAGATAGAGTATATTAGACAAATACCTGGTATGAAGGGTATAGTAACTGCAATATATGATATACCAGTAGGTGAAGCTTGGCCATTAGAAAAAATATTAGAGTTAAAGAAGAATGTAGAAGATAATGGATTAAAGCTTTCAGTTATAGAAAGTGTACCAGTTCATGAAGATATAAAATTAGGTTTACCAACTAGAGAAAGGTACATAGAAAACTACAAGGAAACATTAAGAAACTTAGGAAAAGCGGGTATAGAAACAGTATGTTACAACTTTATGCCAGTATTTGACTGGACTCGTTCAGATCTAAATTATGAGCTTGAAGATGGTTCAACTTGCTTAATATATGATGAAGAAACAGTTAAGAAAATGGATCCAGCACTTGGTGAATTAGAACTTCCTGGATGGGATACATCTTATGGAGAAGGTGGACTAGGTGCATTACTTGATAAATACAAGAATGTAGATGAAGAAAAATTATGGGAAAACTTAGAGTACTTTATAAAAGAAATAATGCCTGTAGCTGAAGAAAGTAACGTAAAAATGGCTATACATCCGGATGATCCACCATGGGGAATATTTGGACTTCCAAGAATAATAACTAACTTTGAAAACTTAGAAAGATTTATAAATATTTATGATAGTGAATATAATGGTATAACTTTATGTACAGGATCATTAGGATGTACTAAAACTAATGATGTAGTAGAAATGGTTAATTATTTTGGAAAAGAAAAGAATAGAATAAACTTTGCTCATTTAAGAAATGTTTTAATAACAGGAGATAGTAGTTTCAATGAGGTGGCTCACTTATCTGAAGCAGGTTCCCTAGATTTCTATGAAATAGTAAAAGCATACTGTGATTATGAATTTACAGGGCCATATAGACCAGACCATGGAAGAATGATATGGGGAGAAACTGGAAGACCAGGATATGGACTATATGATAGAGCATTAGGGGCTGTTTATATAAATGGATTAATAGAAGCAATAAATAAAAACAAATAATAAAAATAAAAATAGTGTTTTGGAATAAATTTTATTTCAAAACACTACTTTATAAAAAATGTATAAAAATGTAAAATAATGAAATATATTGGAGAATATTAAGAATCATGTTAATATTTAATATATTGAGAAAACGATATTAAAACATTGATTTAGGAGAAAATTATGAAAAAGTTTATGGACCAAGATTTTATATTATCAAATGAAGTAGCTAAAACCTTATATCATAATAATGCTTCAAAAATGCCTATATTTGATTACCACTGCCACTTGCCAGCAGTTGAGATAGCAGAAGATAAAGAATATGAAAACATAACTCAAATGTGGTTATACCATGATCACTATAAGTGGAGGGCTATGAGAAGTTTTGGCATAGATGAAAGATATATAACTGGTGATGCTAGTGATTTTGAAAAATTCTACGAATTTGCAAAGATGATGCCTTATTTAATAGGAAATCCTATATATCATTGGTCACATCTAGAACTTAAAAGATACTTCAACATTGAAGAAAATTTAAGTGCAAAGACTGCAAAAGACATTTGGGAAAAATGTAATAATGCTATAGTAGAAAATAATTTAACTGCTAGAAACTTAATACGTATGTCTAATGTAGTTTATATAGGAACTACAGATGATCCAATAGATGATTTAAAGTATCATAAAGAAATTAATGCTGATGATAGTTTTGAGTGTGAGGTAAGACCTACATTTAGACCAGATAGAGCATTAAAAATACAAAATAAAGATTTCTGTGACTACATAAAGTTATTAGGGAAAACAGAAAATACGGAAATTAAAGATTATGATAAATTAATAGAAATATTAGAAAAAAGGTTAAATTACTTTGTAGACAATGGTTGCAATATAACAGACCATAGTTTAGAAAGAGTTTATTTTAAACCTACAAACAAAGAGGAAGTTGTAAATATATTTGTTAAAGTTTTAGCTGGAGAAGAAATAAGCATAGAAGAAGCTCAAAAATACACAACATTTACATTAATAGAATTAGGGAAAATGTATAGTGAAAGAAATATGGTAATGCAACTTCATATAGGGGCACTTAGAAATAATAATACTCGAATGTTTAATGCTGTTGGAGCAGATGCAGGATTTGATAGTATTGATGATGGGGAAATCGCTTCCTCTTTATCGAGGTTATTAGATAGTTTAGATGTAGAAGATAAGCTACCTAAAACTATTCTTTATTGCTTAAATCCAAAAGATAATGAAGTATTAGGAACTATGATTGGAAACTTCCAAGGCGGACAAGTTGCAGGTAAAATTCAATTTGGATCTGGATGGTGGTTCAATGACCAAAAGGACGGAATGGAAAGACAGCTTATAGCACTTTCACAATTAGGTTTAGTCAGTAAATTTATAGGAATGCTTACGGATTCAAGAAGTTTCTTATCATTTACAAGACATGAATATTTCAGAAGAATTCTTTGTAATTACTTAGGAAAGTTAGTTGAAAATGGTGAATATCCATGTGATTTAGATATATTAGGTGAGATAGTAGAAGATATATGTTACAACAACGCTAAAAAATACTTTGAAAAATAATCCTAGGGGGAATTTATAGATGAATAAAAGGATTAAGGCACTTTTACTTGTTGCCATAACTAGCTTATCAGTAGTTGGATGTAGTTCAAGTAAAGAAAATGAAGCAAGAGTTATGAGGGTGGCACATAACCAAGGAGAGGAACATCCAATACATTTAGCACTAAAAGAATTTGAGAAAATTGTAGAAGATAAAACTAATAATGAGATAGATATACAAGTATACCCAAATGAGTTATTAGGGGGACAGCGTGAGGCCGTAGAACTTACTCAAACAGGAGCTATAGATATAGCTGTTGGAAGTATAAGTTTACTTGAAAGTTTTAATAAATCATATAGTGTATTCAATCTTCCATACTTATTTAATAGTAAAGAACATTATCATTCTGTAATGAATGACAAAGATATAATGGACAATATATATGAGTCGACTAGAGAATCTGGATTTGTTGGTCTTACATGGTTTGATGCAGGTTCAAGAAATATGTACACAACAGATAAGCCTATAATGAAACCAGAAGATTTAAAAGGGAAGAAAATAAGAGTACAACAAAGTCAAACAAACATAAGAATGATGGAATTATTAGGTGGTTCTGCTACACCAATGAGTTTTGGAGAAGTGTATACAGCTCTTCAACAAAAGGTTATAGATGGAGCAGAAAATAATGAATTAGCACTTACTAATAATAAGCATGGTGAAGTTGCTAAGCATTATTCATACAACCAACACGCAATGATTCCAGATATATTAATAATGAACGCAAAATTATTAGATAGTTTAAGCGAAGAACATAGAACTATAATACTAGATGCAGTTAATGAGATAAATAAGTTTGAAGTTGATGCATGGGAAGATAAGGTAGCAGAAGCAGTAGAACAATCAAAAGCTATGGGAGTTAAATTCTACTATCCAGAAATCGAACCATTTAAAGAAAAAGTTTTACCACTTCATAAAGAAATGACTGAAGATGATGAAGAAGTAAAAACTTTATACAATAAGATACAACAAAAAGCACCAAAAGAAAGTAAATAAATACTAGTAGGGAGGAATTAAGATGGATAATTTAAGAAAAGCATTGAACAAAGTAATAGAAGTCATATGTATGGCACTACTAGCATTTATGGTAGTTTTAGGTACTTGGCAGATAATAACTCGTTATGTATTAAATAACCCAAGTACAGTATCAGAAGATTTATTAATATATTCATTTGTATGGATGGCTTTACTTGGTTCATCATATGTATTTGGAAAAAAAGACCACATGACTATGGTATTTTTTAGACAAAGATTAGAGGGGAAAAGCCCTAAAGTAAAAATGGGATTAGAAATAATGACAGAATTAGTGGTAATGGTATTTTCAGCACTGGTTTTAGTTTTAGGTGGGGTTCAAATAAGTATGCTAGCTATGGGACAAGTTTCTCCTGCATTAGGTATACCAATGGGATATATTTATCTAGCTCTACCTTTATCAGGGATAATAACGATTATATATAATATTTTAAATTTAGTTGACTTAAAAAAAGAATCAACATCATCAAAAAAAGTTGTAAATAATAATTAATCTGAGGGAGAGAAGATTATGGAACTAGCACTTCAAGCAGGTACAGCTATAGCTATTGTTTTTCCTATATTACTTTTATTAGGAATACCAATATCTATAACTATAGGAATAGCATCTATATTTGGTATATTAACTACATTATCATGGGATGTAGCAGTATTAACTGGAGCACAAAGAATATTTACAGGTATAAGTAGTTTCTCATTACTAGCGATACCATTTTTCGTATTAGCTGGAATCATAATGAACAATGGTGGTATAGCTTTAAAGTTAGTAAACTTTGCAAAAGTATTAAGTGGTAAATTACCGGGATCTCTAGCACATACAAATGTAGTTGGAAATATGTTATTTGGAGCTGTAAGTGGTTCTTCGGTTGCAGCAGCTGCTGCTATAGGTGGAACAATGTCTCCACTTCAAGAAGCTGAAGGATATAATAAAAATTACAGTGCAGCAGTAAATATAGCTTCTGCACCAACAGGACTTTTAATTCCTCCAAGTA
Organism: Faecalimicrobium dakarense; assembly: GCF_000499525.1. Taxonomy (GTDB): domain Bacteria; phylum Bacillota; class Clostridia; order Peptostreptococcales; family Peptostreptococcaceae; genus Faecalimicrobium; species Faecalimicrobium dakarense. The sequence goes on from NZ_HG529388.1 coordinate 43,646, forward strand.
ACTCGCTTATAATATATTCACTAGTAAGTGGTGGAACATCAGTAGCAGCATTATTTATGGCAGGTTATATACCGGGTATATTATGGGGATTATCAGTAATGGTAGTTGCTTTTATACTAGCTAAGAAATATAAGTATTCATCAAAATATCAAATAAGTTTCAAAGAAGCTATGAAAATATTTGTAGATGCTTTACCAAGTTTAGCTTTAATATTTGTAATAATAGGTGGTATAGTAGGTGGGATATTTACAGCTACAGAAGGAGCAGCAGTTGCAGTTGTATACTCTTTTATACTATCATTTTTCTTCTACAAATCAATAAAAGTAAAAGATATACCAAGAATATTATTAGAAACAGTTGAAATGACAGGAATAATAATATTTTTAATAGGAGTATCATCTATAATGTCTTGGGTTATGGCATTTACAAATATACCAAGTGCTATAACTGAAATATTATTAGGAATATCTTCAAATCCAGTTGTTATATTATTAATAATGAACTTAATACTATTAATAGTTGGTACATTCATGGATTTAACACCAGCAATATTAATATTTACACCAATATTCTTACCAATAGCTAAAAACTTTGGAATGGATTCTGTGCAATTTGGGATAATGCTTATATTTAACTTATGTATAGGGAATATAACACCTCCAGTTGGAAATACATTGTTTATTGGATGTAAAGTAGGTAAAACGAAGATAGAAGATGTAATAAAATACTTATTACCATTTTATGTAGGTATATTGGTTGTACTTATGTTAGTAACATTTATACCAGAAATAAGTTTATTCATACCTAAACTTATGGGAATGATTTAGACCCTTTTTAGATCAATTTTACCTTTTTTAATATTTTGGGGTAAATAAAAAAGTTCTATTTATATATGCAAAATATTAAATTATTAAGTCTATGCTAAGTTACTCTTTTTGAGTAACTTTTTTTATTATAATTTATAAATGGTGCTATCTTTATGTAGCGCAGGTAAGATGGTAGATAGCCTTTGATAAAGTGTATTTCAAATAATAAATAAAATATACAATAAAAATTATTGACAAATCTGAATGGTAAATATAAAATAATATTGAAATGATATTGATAATTATTATCAATAAAGCAGATAATTAAAAATTTATACAAAAAATACTAACATAACAATCAGGAGGATGATTATGAGACTAAAAAAAATAGGTTCTGTTGTTATTGCTTGTGCTTTACTAATAACAGGATGCTCAAGCCCAGCAGGCAAAGATCAAGATAAATCTAATACAGGACAAAGTAGTTCTACCAGTTATCCAATGACAATTAAACATGCATTTGGAGAAACTGTAATAGAAAAACAACCAGAAAGGGTTGCTACAATTTCTTGGGGAAATCAAGATACACCTTTAGCATTAGGTGTTGAACCAGTTGGTGTATCTAAGGCTAACTATGGTACAACAGATAAAAATGGGTTATTACCTTGGACTGCTGAAAAATATAAGGAATTAGGAGTAGAAAAACCGGCTACTTTTGATGATATAGATGGTTTAGATTATGAAGCTATAAGTAATTCTAACCCAGATATTATATTAGCTGCATACTCAGGAATTACAAAAGAGGAATATGATTTATTAAGTAAAATTGCTCCTGTTGTAGCATATCCTAAACTTCCATGGCAAACATATTGGCGTGACCAAATAACTATAAACTCTACTGCCATAGGTAAAAAGGATGAGGGAGAGAAATTAGTTTCAAACTTAGAAAAATTAATAAAAGAAAAAACTAGTGACTATTCACAACTTAAAGGTAAAAAGGGAGGATTCTTCTACTTTAACCCAGCTGACTTAGGTAAGTTCTATGTATATCTTCCAGCGGATCCTCGTGCAGCATATTTAAACGACTTAGGGCTAGAGTTACCTGAAAGTGTTAATAAACTTGCAGAAAGCTCAGATAGTTTTGCTATTGAAATTAGTTCAGAAAATATTGATAAATTAAAAGATATAGATGTTATAGTGACTTATGGAAATGATGCATTATTAAAGCAATTACAATCAGATCCTTTATTAGGAACACTTCCAGCAATAAAAAGAGGTTCAGTTGCTATTATAGAAGATGGTTCAGCACTAGCAGCATCTGGTACACCTAGTGCATTATCTATTTCAGCAACAATAGATGAATACTTAAAGACACTTGGAGAGGCAGCAAATAAAGTACAATGAGACTTACAAAAACCATAGGAATATACTTAGTTAGCTTTATTTGTCTAGGTATATGTGTAATAGCATCATTAGCATTTGGTTCAAAAAATATTGAATTTAGTCAAGTAATAAATGCTTTATTAAATAGTGATAATACGTCTTTTGCTGCAGTGGTAGTTAGTGAACGTATTCCAAGAACTATTTTTAGTATTATGGCAGGGGCTTCTCTTGGAATATCAGGAGCCCTTATGCAATCTATTACTAGAAATCCAATAGCTGACCCAAGTATTTTAGGAGTAAATACTGGAGCATCTTTGTTTGTTGTAACTGGAATTGCATTTTTAAATATAAGTACAGCGAATGAATATATTTGGTTTGCACTTGCTGGAGCTGGGATAACAGCAATATTTGTTTATGGTATAGCATCTATTGGACCTGGAGGTATGACACCTATAAAACTTGCTTTAGCAGGTGCAGCCACTAGTGCAGCTTTATCATCACTAGTAAGTGCGGTTATCTTACCAAGAGCAGAAGTTATGGATGCATATAGATTTTGGCAAGTTGGAAGTGTAAGCGGTGCAACATGGGAAAGCATTAATTTAATATTACCATTTCTTATAGTTGGCTTACTTATAAGTATAATAGCAACACCAGCATTAAATGCTTTAGCATTAGGAGATGAGGTTGCAACTGGACTAGGAGTAAATACAGGGATTATTAGAATTATATGTGCAATTGCAGGGGTTATACTATGTGGTGCAACTACTGCAATTGCGGGACCTATTGGATTTGTAGGATTAATGATACCTCATAGTATACGTCTTATTTTTGGTTCAAATATGAGAAGTTTAGTCCCTATGTCAGCTGTTGGAGGAGCAATGCTTTTAACAATTTCAGATGTTATAGGAAGAGTAATTGGAAGTCCAAGTGAACTCGAGGTAGGTATTATTACTGCATTTTTAGGAGCACCAATTCTTATTATTGTTGCTAGGAAAGCGAAGGTGAGGACTATATGATGCAAACTACTCACACTATGATTAAACAAGGATATACTAAAAGGAAAATTCGTATGATTAGCGTTACTATTATACTTCTTACTTTAACAGTATGTCTTTGTGGAATGATGCTTTTATATGGCAAGACTAATTATCCATTAAGTACAGTTATGAAAGTTTTAGGTGGAGAACAAATACAAGGTGCATCATTTACAATAGCTACCCTACGTTTACCAAGGATGCTTAGTGGACTTTTAGTAGGTTTAGCTTTTGGAATAGCAGGAAATACATTTCAAACCATGCTTAGAAATCCATTAGCTAGTCCTGATATTATAGGTGTAACTTCAGGTTCTAGTATTGCAGCAGTATTTTGTATATTAGTTCTTCGTATGAGTGGAAACAGTGTTTCTATAGCTGCAGTAATTTCTGGGATTATAGTAGCAACACTGATATATCTATTATCTAAAGGTTCAGGATTTTCAGGCGGTAGATTAATACTTATAGGAATTGGAATACAAGCAATGATAAATGCACTTATATCATTTTTATTACTTAAGGCATCACAGTATGATGTTCCAGGTGCACTTAGGTGGTTAAGTGGTAGTTTAAATGGAATGCGTATGGAAGATGTGCCAAGTTTGTTTATAGTTGTAGTTATATTTGGAAGTATTACTTTATGCTTAACAAAGCATCTTCAAATATTAGAACTAGGGGACGAGTTTGCAACTACACTTGGCGTTAAGATAAATTTAGTCCGGATTTTATTAATTTTAAGTTCGGTATTTTTAATTGCCTTTGCGACTGCTGTTACAGGACCAATAGCATTTGTTGCATTTTTATCGGGACCAATAGCATCAAGGCTTGTTGGACCAGGAGCACCAAATGTTTTATCATCGGGTCTAGTTGGAGCATTATTAGTACTTGGAGCAGATATGATTGGCCAGTTTGTATTTAGTACAAGATTTCCTGTGGGTGTAGTTACGGGAATTTTAGGAGCTCCATATATGCTATTTCTACTAATATGTATAAATAGGAGGGGGCAAGCATAATGAATAAGAAACAGAACTTATTTGAAGCAAAAAATATAGTAACAGGATATGATAAAAAGATTATAATTGATGGTATTGATATAACTATTCCAAGTAATAAAATAAGTGTTATTATAGGAGCAAATGCGTGTGGTAAATCAACTTTACTAAAAATACTTGCTAGACTTATTAAACCTGCTTCGGGAGAAGTTATAATTGATGGTAAAAAAATTACTTCAATGCCTTCTAAACAACTAGCAAAAACTTTAGGTTTACTTCCTCAATCACCAGTAGTTCCAGAAGGTATAACTGTTTGTGACTTAGTTTCAAGAGGTAGATTTCCATACCAATCACTTTTAAAAAATATGGACCAAACTGATTTTGAAGCTGTAGAAGAGGCACTTGAAATAATGGGTATATCAGAGCTTGCTAATCGTAGTGTAGATGAGCTATCAGGAGGACAACGTCAAAGAGTTTGGATTGCCATGGCACTTGCACAGCAAACAGATATACTTCTTTTAGATGAGCCGACTACTTATCTAGATATTACTTATCAAGTAGAGATTCTTGATTTATTAACAGATTTAAATCGTAAAAGAGGAACCACTATTGTAATGGTACTTCATGATATAAATTTATCTGCTAGATATGCAGATTATATATTTGCTCTTCGTAAGGGAGAGTTAATTGATCAGGGTAAACCATCTGAGGTTATAACATCAGAATTAATTAATACAGTATTTGGATTAGATTGCATGGTTATAAAAGATCCGGTATCGTCTTCACCTTTTATAGTACCAAGGGGAAGACACCATGTTAATACCTAAAATCTATTAAATTGAATATATATTAAAAAAAACAAGGCTGTAATCTATCATAAAGATTATAGCCTTGATTTTTTATAAAACGTTTAAAAGTGTATCATATGATACAGAATTCATAATTAAATTAGACTATAATAAATTCATAGCAAATAATAATCATTATCGATAAGAGGTGAGTTATGAATAAATTAGGAATTGACATAGGTTATTCAACATTTAAATATATTTATTTAGATAATAAAGACAATATAATTGAAAAAGGATATATATTTCATAAAGGTAATATTGAAAAATATTATAATGAATTAATAAATAAAGTTAAATTAGAAAATAAAGACAAAAAGTTAATATTTAGTATAACAGGAAGCCTTGCACAAAGAGTTAATATAGATAAAAAATACTTTATAAACAACAGCATAGCACTAGTAGAAGGAGCTACGTATAAAAATCAAAAGGTTAAATCTATTATAGAACTTGGAGCTCAAGAAACTAAATATATTACAAATATAGATAAAAGTAAAATACTAATATAAAATTCTTTATGAATAGTAGTTGTGCAGCTGGAACAGGTTCATTTTTAGAAGAACAAGCATATAGACTATCTGTTGATATAAAAGATATTTCTAAACACATTGAAAAAGCAACTAGTATACCAAGAATTGCTGGTAGATGTAGTGTGTTTTCAAAAACTGATATGATACATCATCAACAAGATGGAACAAAAATTGAAGATATATTATTAGGTCTTTGTTATGCACTTGTTAGAAATTATAGAGCAAATGTTATACAAAAAAATCCTATAAACACACCAATCATGTTAACTGGAGGAGTAATCAACAATACTGGTGTACTAAAAGCTTTAAAAGATGTTTTAAAACTTGAAGAAAAAGACTTAATAGTTGATGAAAATTTTGAACTTATATCATGCTTTGGTGCTTGTAATGTAGCAAAAAATAAAGAATTAATCTTAGAAACTAACAATCTAAAAGATATGGACAAAGTAGAAAAAATAATAAATAAAAACTCTATTTATCCTAAGTTAGATAAGTTTGGAAATTATGATAGTTTGGACAAACATGTTTGTAAAAGTGATTCAAAAGAAGGTTATTTAGGAATTGATATAGGGTCAACTAGTACAAATTTTGTAGTTATTGATGATGAAAATAAAGTTATAGACTATATTTATACTAAAACAATGGGTAACCCTAAATTAGTAGTTGAAGAGTCTTTAAAATTACTTAAAAGTAGATTAGGAGAAGACTTTAAATTTAAGGGAATAGGTACTACAGGTTCTGCAAGAGAGCTTATAAAAAGAGAGTTAAATGCAGACTTTGTTGTAAATGAAATTACAGCTCAAGCAAAAGGAGCTACTATTGTTGATAGTGAAGTGGATACAATATTTGAAATTGGTGGACAGGATTCAAAGTATATAAGTATAGAAAATGAAGTAGTGAAAGACTTTGAAATGAATAAAATATGCGCTGCAGGAACTGGAGCATTTATAGAAGAACAAATAAAAAAACTAGGAATAAAGTTAGAAGACTTTGGAAATCTAGCACTAAAAGGAGAATATCCAAGTAACTTAGGAGATAGATGTACTGTATTTATTGAAGGGAATATAGGAAAAGCCATATCTCAAGGAGAAAATATTGAAGATATATCAGCAGGTCTTTCATATTCGATAGTTAAGAACTATTTAAACAGAGTAGTTGGAAATAGAAAAATAGGTAATAAGATATTTTTACAAGGTGGTATAGCTCACAATCAAGCCGTAGTAAATGCATTTAGATCAATACTTAATAAAGAAATTGTAGTTCCAGAATTCTTTAGTGTTACAGGAGCCTTAGGGGTAGCTGTACTTACCAAAGAAAATATAGCTAAAAATGAAGTCATAAAGAAAAATGACTCAATAAATGATTATTTAAAAGAAAAAGGAAAAAAACTATTCTTAGATGGATATAGTGGAAAATTAGATAAAGATAAAAAAACTATAGGAATACCTAGAGTGTTATTTATAAATAAAATGTTCCCATTATTTAATGCCATATTTACTAAGCTTGGTTACAATGTTATTTTATCAGAACTTACAAATGAAGATATAGTTAGATTAAGCCAAGAATATTCATTTGAAGAAACTTGTTTCCCTGTAAAATTAATAAATGGACATGTAGCCACATTACTAGAAAAAAATGTAGATTATATTTTCCTACCAAGTTTACACACTATGAAGCATGAAGGTTCAAAAACTAGAGAAGACTATTCATGTGTTTACATGCAAACATCACCAAAAATAATTGATACTGTATTTAACTTAAAAGAAAGAAATGTTGAGCTAATAGCACCAGCTTTATCATTTAACTTTGGTAAAGAATATATGATGAAAACTTTCTTACAAATAGGACAACAACTTGGAAAGAATAAAATTGAAACAAGTGCCGCAGTAATGCACGGTATGACTAAGTTTATGAAATATGGAAAACAATTAGGAGAATTAGGAAAAGAAGTTTTAGATGATATAAATAAAGATGAAAAAGTATTTGTAATATTAAGTAGAGTTTACAATATAGTAGATCCAACTTTAAATATGGGAATAGAAGATAAGTTAAAAGAATTAGGATATAAAGTAATTCATCTAGGACATCTTGAAATAGATGATATAGAACTTGGTGATGAATATAAAAATATGTACTGGCCATTTGGGCAACACACATTAGCAGGTGTTGAAGTAATTAAGAAAAATAAAAACTTATACCCTATATATATAACAAATCATGGTTGTGGACCTGATACTATACTAACTCATTACTTTAAAAAAGAGATAAATAATAAACCATATCTTCATATAGAAGTAGATGAACACTCATCTAAAGTAGGAGTTATGACTAGAGTAGAAGCATTTATAAATTCACTAGACAATTACAAGGGTGAAGCTAATAAAAATAACGATATAAAAATAGAAAATAAGGAAAATAATAATATATTAATTCCAAACATATATCCGTATAGCAATGTATTTAAAGCATTTTTAGAGAGAAATGGAAAAAATGTAACTATATTAGATGCAGTTAATGAAAATACTATTGAACATGGTAAGGAATTTTCAATGAGTAAAGAATACTTCTCATCAATAGCTTTAATTGCAGAAGTTATAAATAAGCTTAAAAATAGTGATGATAAATATACACTATACTTACCTACAAATGAAGGTAGTGAAACTTTTGGTCAATATGGAAAGCTTATAAGGGATAAAGCTTTAGAAATAGGTAAAAATATTAATTTAGAAGCACCATTTATAGAAGACTTATTAGGTGATAAGTTATATGGATTAGAATTTTTTAAAGCTATTATTATCTGTGATTTAATAAACTTATTAGATGATAAAAAAGCTAAAATATATTTAGAAAATCTAGTAAAAACAATAAAATATAATGATTTATCAAATGATTATTTAAATAGAATATCAAAATCTATAAAAAATGATATAAAAGAAGATAAATCTAAAAAGAAACTATTAATTATTGGAGAGCCTTTAGTTGTATATAAAGATTATCTTAACTATAACAAGATAAATGAGTTAAAGGAAAATAATGAAATTATAAGACAACCATTAGCAGAAGTTTTATATATGACATGGAAAGATTTCTCTAATAAAAGAAATAATAAAAATAAAGAATATATAAGTCTATTAAAACAAGCTAAAGAATTAGTTGATAACACTAATAATATATTAGGTGGGAAATCTCCATTTAATGAAGATATAGACTCAATAGATGAAGTATTAAAAGATAAATTGCCTATGTATCAGGGTGGATCAGGAAGATATAGACTAGGAAAATTATTTACAGCTAAAAATGTTGATGGAATTATATTAGTAAGTTCAATGTATGAAAATACAGCTACAATACTAAAAATAATTAGAGAAAAATATAAAGAACAAATTAATATACCTTTATTAGACTTATACTTTGATAGTAATATGAACAAAAATAATGATGAGTTAATAGAAACATTTATAACTTATTTATAAAATAAAAACATATAAAAGGAGAGATAAAACATGCAAGAATTAATAAAGAATATTGAAAAATCAAAAGCTATAGATTTTGATAGCTTAGTAAGTTGTCTTGATGGACAAATAGAAACAGTAACAATGGCTCAGAAAAAGGGTGTTGGAGTAACAGTCTTAGCATTTGGAAAAGGTGAAGGAGTAGGACCGCATGCTGCTAAAGGAGATGCTTTAATTTATATACACCAAGGTGTTGCAACAGTAAAAATAGGTGATGAGACTATGGAAGCGACTAAAGGTCAATTTGTAGTAATGCCAGCTAATATACCTCATCAAGTAACAGCAAAAGAAGATATGAAAATGCTTTTAGTTGTTGTTAAGGAGGACTAGGTTATGAAGTATTTAAGAAATATTAAGCCATTTGAAGCTATTCCTATGACTGATATGATAAGTCATACAGGAAATAGTATAGCAAGTAAAGCTTTAATAGATAATGATAATACTGAGATAAGATTTTTTTCTTTTGCCAAGGGTGAAAGTATTGATAAAGAGTATTATGAGATGGAAACACTATTTGTAATGATAGAAGGTAGTGCTAAAGTTTTATATAATGAAAGTGATGAAACTATAATAAACAAAGGCGATGTAATTGCAATGGAAGCTAATATAGATTATGGGATAGAAGCTTTAAGCGATGTAAAATTGTTTAATATATTAGTAAAACCTTAAATTTAAAATAAACAAAAAGAAGCTATTGCTTATGGTTAATTTAAAATCATTTTGCAATAGCTTTAGTAGTTTTCATAGAAAATTACCTCCATTTTTAATTTTAGAGCTACATATATGAATTTAACCTTCGTAAAGGGAAATTATTTGAATAGTTATCGTATGGAAAAATATGCTATAATAACCATGGTTTTAAAGAAATAGACAACAAATGGAGAGCATAAAATATGAAAAATAAAAGAGACATAATTTTTAACACAGCCTTAGGAATGATATTTTTTACTTGTATAACATCTATAGTTATATCAGTAGGAATGGCGCTAACTAAAAATTTTAATGAAATTTTTTCAGTGTTAGCTAAATTTGGATTTATTGAATTTGCAATGATAATTTTAACAGCAATTATTTGGTTTATAACGGATGATTCAATTGATATTCCATTTTATAGTGATGGTCAATTTGAAAAGCTTGTATTATTATCTAAAAATGACCCTCAGAAAATGAGAAAAAAGATAAAAATATTATGTAAGTATGAAAAAATTTATATAGCAGTGCTTACTGTTACTGTTATATCTACAGTTATTGGTCTGATAATGATTCAGTATAAAAATGAGAGCTTACATTTAGGTGTAGTAGCAGTTGCTTTAGTAGGGAGTTTGTTCATTGTTTTAAAAACGATGTACATAAAACTTCAATACGAAAATGAAGTAACTATAAATAGGAAAGAACATCCAGCATTATTTGAGATTATAGACGATGCAATTGAGTTAACAAAGGCTCCTAAATTAGATGAAGTTTGTATTGTTGAAGGTTCAAATGCGGCAGTTGCACTTATTCCAGATGGATTTGGATTTAATGGGAAACATGTTTTAGAAATAGGAATTCAGATATTAAAAATATTAAATGAACAAGAGCTTAAATCTATAATAATTCATGAACTTGCTCATATTTACAATGATGACACAAATATAAGTAGTAAAATTTCAAGATGCTTAATTAGATGGAGTACAATAATTGATAAAGTTGAAGAAAAAGAAAATATTATTCAAGATATATTATTATTGCCATTTGCAAAAATTTATGTTGAAAAATTAGAAACATATTTAAATGCAGTATCACAGCCAAGGGAGATAGAGGCAGATAAAGAAGCAGCCTTATATACTAGTGCTGAAGTTTATGCAAAGGCAAGTGTTAAGCTTGAAATTTTTGATTTATTTAAAAAAAATCCTTATTGCAAGGTAGAACTTAGAGCACAAGAAGAACCTCCAAAAAATTATTTAAATATCATGTTTGATGATTTTAACAATGAAATTATTGAGAGGAAAAGTCAGTGGTTAAATCAAATTAAAAAGAGAATATCATCAATATATGATACTCATCCAAGTTTTAGTGAAAGAATGAGTGCTTTAGGAATTGATGATTTTAATTATGAAATTGAGTTTGAAGACCAAAATGAAATTTATAAAAAAGAAATAGACAATTTAATAGATATAAAAAATAAGCAGTGGTATGAGTCTTGGTGTGATGAATGGGAAGAATTTACAAAAGAATATAAATTACAATTAGATATAATTAAAAATTATGAAGAAACAGATGATATAGAAAAAAGTATGGAGTATGGATTTGCACTTGAAGAAACTAGAGAATATGACAAGTCCATGCAAGTTTATGAAAATATTCTTTCTAAAGATGAAAATTGTGCTATTGCTATGTATAGAATTGGACAAATCTTACTTATTAAAAATGATAATAATGGGATTGAGTTAATTAAAAAAGCAGCAGATTTAGATGATGATCTTATCATTAGTGCTATGGATATTATTATTGAATATTCAATGGATAATGGAATGGAAGATGAAGTAGATGAAGTGTATGAATGGTTTAGTGAAAAACTAAAATAAAAAAAGTAGGGGTTATCTCTACTTTTTATCTGACTTATATATTTACTTATGATTCAAATGGCATAAGAATATGTTTAAGGTAAGATTCATTCATATAAAGATTGAACTTAATCGTTGTATTACTCCATCGATTCGCTAAAAATACATTTGACAAAAAACTTTCATAGCATTAAAATTCTAATCTATATAATCAAAAAATAAGAGGTATTTATGACAGAAATCTATAGGACATCAAATAATAGAAAAAACAAAGATTAAAAATTAATAACATAAATGATTTTAAAGATGCATTAAGAAAAGAAGGATATAAAGAAATTGATTTAGAAGATATAGAATTTAAAGAAAATATAGCTAAAACTTTTAAAATAGATAATTCAGTAATAGATATTATGTATAAATCTTTAAGTAATAATGATATTACCTATAGAGCAGATAATGTTAATGATTTTATAGAGTATATGAAAAATATAAGGTCATTTCAAAATGAGCATAGCAAGTTAAGTAAGAAAATAAACAAAATAAGTAAATTAAACATATCTAGAGTTGAGTATGAAAGAGTTACAAGTACCCAAGACGATGTTGACCATATGATAAATGATATAGAAAAAATAAAAAGAACAGTATCTGAAAGAATAAATCCAAAAGATATTTATAGACTAGAAAGCTTAGAAAAACAATTAGATAAAGATTATATTTATGCAAAAGATATTGAATTATTAAAAAGATGATTGTTACTGGAAGAGGAAATAAAAGAGAAGTATATAATAATGATACTAAAACTAAAATAATATCAATAGAAATATCTGATGAGATTAATTGTGAATATATTCCAGCTAAACTAGGTAGTATAGAATATCACAATCATATAAAAAACAATATACCTAGAATGAAAAGACTAAGAAAAAATATTGATAAATATATGGTAGTTAATGAAGATGAAGATCAAACATTTAATATAAATCAAACAAAAACGCTACAAGATACAATAAACATTGCTGTAGCAATATATGATAATAAAGAGTTTAAGGCAATAAGTGGTAGTAATGATGTAGTTGAATTTTGTACAGCACCAAAGGATAGAGATGCAATTTTTAAAAGTAGTAAGGTAAATAAGTTAGGAAAGTTAGGAATAGGATATAATCGAGTTAATGATAGTGAAAAAAAGATATTTGAAGAAATCCATAATCAAATAGAATCTGGTAAAATTAAAAATCATGGAAATCTTACTTTGTATAGTAAATGGGAGCCATGTCCAAGTTGTTATTATGTAATTAGCCAGTTTTGTGAAAAGTATCAAAATATAAATGTACAGATAAAATATAGCAAAGAATATGGAGAGTAAAACTTAATTATAATATAACCCAAAAAATAGAATGTGCCTAAAAGTGAGATACTAAGTATATAAACTCATAAAACTTAGCAAAATATATATATAATTTTGAAAAGGAGAAATCTATGAAAAAATATACTTTTAATACTAGAGATGAACTCGTAGAATTTTTAGATAAACATAATTTTAAATACTATGTTCCGAGGTTAAGAGAGTACATGAGCAATATTAAAGATGAGTTTAAGCATTATTATGTAGAGCTATCAGATTCTCATGAAGTAAAATATTGTGGCATTGTATCTATTACAGGTGGAGAAGAGTTTGAAGAGAATTTCTTTGACATTAATAAAGTTATTGAGTTTGAAGATACTGCTTATAATAGAATATATAGAGAGAAGAAGTATAAAGAAGGCATTGAAAATGAATATTTTTAAATGACTAGTAATAAAATATAAATGGAGGGCAATGCTCTCCATTTTTGTTTTATTTAGAATATAAATTACAATATAGAGGAAAAATTTACTCAAGAGCAACTTGAGGAGGGAATGTATTGGATAAAAAAGTTGTAAAGTTAGATTTAGCGTTAATGCTTAATAGCGCACTTATGGGCGCATTTGTAGGTCTTTTAACATGGATGTTTTTAGGGATTGTAAATATAGGTACACACTTTATATGGAACACTTTAAAAGATTTTTTTAATATAAAATATTGGACTTTAATAGTTGCAAGTATAGGTGGTATTTTAGTCGGAATCACTCAAAAATATTTTGGAGAATACCCAAAATATATGGACCAAACTTTAGAAGAATTTAAGAAAAATAAAAGAGTAGAGTATAAATCGTTAAAATATTCTATTATAGATTCTCTAACAATACTATTATTTGGTGCAAGTGTTGGACCAGAGGCTGCACTATCAGGTATTGCAGGAGGCATAATTACCTTTGTTGGAGATAAAATGAAAGAACGATTTAGGAAAAAGAACGTTGTTAATGAGTATTCAGATGAACTAATAGAATGTAGTATGCAAGTTAGTGCAGGACTTATATTTAGAGCACCTTTATTTGGACTATATACATTAAGTGAAAAAAGTTCAGAAAATACACATATAATAAAGAATATAAAAGTAATTGTTTATACTGTAACAACAATAGCTGGTTTTTTAGTATTTATGTTATTATCAGAATTTGATAATAGACCTTCATTTATAGTTAAATTTGGACAAAGTAATATTGGTTTTAAAGAGATTATTTGGTTTATACCATTAATTATTATAGCTATGTTACTTGCATATATATACAAAATGTATGCTTTAGTACTACATAAAATATTAAAGCCTATTGAAAATAAAAAAATACTAAAAGGAATAATTGGAGGACTAGGGATAGGTATATTAGGAACTATTTTTCCTTGGACATTATTTTCTGGAGAACATGAATTAAGAGAGTTAGTGGTTGAGTGGAATAATATATCTGCTTATATGCTTATCTTATTATCATTAGTAAAACTTTTATTAACAGAAATATGTTTATCAACAGGGCATAGAGGTGGACATATATTTCCTTTGATATTTTCTGGGAGTTGTCTAGCTTATGGATTGTCTAAGTTATTCTCTATAGATCCAGTTTTTTGTTTGTCTATAATAGTTACAGGTCTTGCAAGTAAGGCTATAGGAAATATGTTTGTAGCTATATTTTTATTGATATTTTTCTTTCCAATTAATACTATAGTACCAATGGTATTAGCCGCAGCTATAGGTAAAATGATGAATGATATTGAAACTAAAGCAGTATAAAAAAATTAAAGTATTAAGAAATAAATCTAGGGTTTTATTCCTGAGATTCGTCTCCAACATTGAAATCTATAAATAGAAGTATTGATTTTTTAATCAATATCTCTATTTATTTTGATAATATATTTAAAAGATAGATGAATCACAGAGTTAAAAAAATGAAAATAATAGGTTAAACGTGTTGAATGATTTGTACAATTTAACCTATTAAATAATAAATAGTTAAAAAAATAAAATTAAATAATTGATGAAATTTAAGAGTATAAGCGTTATAAAGGCGTTTCATATAAAAAATATCACTTTTTGTAAATTGGCATGATTATTGCTTTATATAAAATAAAGAAATCTGAGAAATATCAGATGTATTAAAATTTTACATAAACAGAAAGAAGGATGAATTTATAATGAAAATACTTGAAACAACAAAAGCACCAGGAGCTATTGGACCTTACTCTCAAGGATATAAAATAGGAGATTTTGTATTTACATCAGGTCAAATACCAGTAAATCCAGAAGATGGATCTGTACCTACGGGGATATCATCACAGGCAGAACAAAGTTGTAAAAATGTTAAAGCTATATTAGAATCAGCAGGCGCTAATTTTGAACATGTATTTAAAACTACATGCTTTTTAGCTGATATGGCAGATTTTGCAGCTTTTAATGAGGTATATGCAAAATACTTTATATCTAATCCAGCTCGTAGCTGTGTGGCAGTTAAAGAATTACCAAAAGGTGTGCTTTGTGAGATAGAAGCCATAGCTGTCATAAAATAATTTAATATTAATTATATAAATAAGTCACTTTTTATAAGTGGCTTATTTTTATTAAGCCAGACTACGGGAGGAAACCGAGATACGTGCAAATCAGGCCACTTGTTTTACAGAAGATGCAGATGAAGCTTTAAGCAGGGCGTTAGAATTAAATGCTAGTAATTCACTTGCTTTTAAATAGGAATTATATAAACTGTAGATAGACACAATAAAACTGTACAAGAAAAGGTAAATTTAATTTCATGTACAGTTATTGATATAAATACTTTGTGCTTTTTTATTTTTTTATCTTCCGTATAGCCATAGTCTATGAACTTTTAATGTTTTTTTCCATAGCCTTTACTTTTTTCACATATAATAATTCGTCTAAACTCAACATTACGATTTACATTTTCTATTCCCGCTAAAATCAAGTATCATACTGGATTATGTGGCTGGAAAAATAAAAAAATCGATAGTAAAATATATATATAAACATAGTATTTGGAACAGCTTAGAGTACATTTTTCAACAATGAATGACATAATAATAATACCTATTGACATTAAAGCCAGTCCAAGGTTTAATATTTAATTAGAGGGGTTTTAATAATTCTATCAATAAATATGGCAAAAGGGGAATATTATCATGAATAACTATAACACAGTATTATCAAGAAACTCGGAAAATGTTATCAAAGACTCTGTATCTTCGCAAACTGTAGCTTTCTCTCATTACAATAATCTTTCAGCTCAATTACCTATTGATCAAGAAACTGGTGAATTAGTAGCTGGTGGTGTAAAAGAGCAGGCCAAACAGTGCTTTGAAAACATCAAGTCAATTGTAGAAAGCATCGATCATGTTATGAATGATGTTGTTAGAATCACTGTATTCGTTAAGAATATAAAAGATATGGATGCTGTAGACGAAGTTTATAAAACGTTCTTCCCAAGCTATGTACCTACACGTACGGTAGTAGCAGTTGCAGCTTTACCTATGGATGCTTTAGTTCAAATTGAAGCACTTGTTTCAAACGCTGAAGGTACAATTCCAAACGCACCACAAGCAGGGGACATAATAAAGCTTACAAATAACACAGCAAATGCGCCAATAAGCTCTCTATCTTCACAAACTGTAGCTTTTTCTCATTACAATAATCTTTCAGCTCAATTACCTATAGATCCAAAATCAGGTAGAGTTGTAGCTGGTGGTGTAAAAGAGCAGGCTGGACAATGCTTAAAGAATATCAAGGCAATTTTAGAAAGTATCGACGTTCCTTTTGACGATATTGTTAAAATTAATATATTCCTTAAAAATATTTCAGATATTGAAGCAGTAAACGAGGTTTATACAACATTCTTCCCAGACTCAGCTATCGCAAGGTCAGTAGCCTATGTACCTGCACGTACAGTAGTTGAGGCTTCAGCTTTACCTATGGATGCTTTGGTACAAATTGAAGCAGTAGTGTCACACGGAGATGGAACACCTCCACAAGCTGTTGAAGATAGGCATGGACTAATTATAGAAGCAAACAATACGGAGAATGCACCAAAAAGTTCTCTACATACACAAACTGTAGCTTTCTCTCATTACAATCATCTTTCAGCTCAATTACCTTTAGATGCAAAAACTGGTGAAATGGTAGATGGTGGTGTAAAAGAACAGGCAAAGCAGTGCTTAAATAATATCAAGGCAATTATAGAAAGCGTTGACCACGTTATGGACGATGTAGTTAAGGTAAACGTATTCCTTAAAAATATTGAAGATATGGACGCTGTAAACGAAGTTTACACAACATTCTTCCCAAGTGGTGCTCCTGCACGAAGAATAGTTGGGGTATCAGCTTTACCTAAAGATGCTTTAGTACAAATAGATGTAGTTGTATCAAATGCTGAAGGAACACCTCCAAAAGCATAACATGCATTTGTTTGTAAATACAGGAACTATCAAAGTTACTTGTTAATGGCGAAGGTGAATGCGAAATCACATATCCTAATAGTAAAGAAAGGGAGCTTAAAATATTTTTTAGCTCTCTTTTTTTATTTTTCGTTTATGCTAAGAACTTTATTATTGGACCTTGAGCCTTTTGATCTAACCATTTGAGCAGCTAATTTTTTAGCCTAAGCTTTTGAGCCACTGTGTGGGCGACCCTACCTTTATATTCTTCAAACTTCAAAGTACCAGAGCTTCTAATCATTGCTTGCTCTGCTATAATCCATGTTCTACATATCTTTTTAACATCTTCACCAGTATCAAAATTGATGTTTTGATTTGAGGTAATAACGGAAGTTGAAGTTATTATCGATCTTTTTATGCCGCTGTAAATAATCGTGATAAACCTTATTTGATGAAAAGATAAATATCATTGTCACCTAACTTGTTCTACCAAATGTGAGAAAGTTGTCCAAAGAACGCAAAATATATGAGATATATTTATATATCTATCTCGGTATCCCCCGAACTAGATTAGAAAATATATAAAATCTTTTTAATTTAGTCAAATAAAATAGATTTAATGGGGTAAACAGTACACCTATTAAACCGATTTATTTTGTTTATGGGTTAAACGCATAAGAAAATTTATTAGGTTAAAAAATCAGTTAAAGAATAATATTATTCATTAAACTTAAAATAAAAAATATTTTTATTGAAATCTCAATAATTTTGACATATATAATATAAAAAAATAAATTTTGGCACACATATTGCTATATATGTAAGATGGAATTTAAAAACACTGGAGGTATAGCAATTATGAGTTATAATTTTGATGCTGTAATTGACAGAAGTAACAACTTTGCAGCAAAGTGGTCAGAAATGGATAAAAAATATGGTACTAATGATCTTTTACCTATGTGGGTAGCAGATATGGATTTTAAAACAGCACCATGTATAATTGATGCTCTTAAAAGTAGATTAGAACAAGGTATCTACGGATACACAACTAGACCTGCATCATACAATGAATCTATAGCAAACTGGTCAAAGAGAAGATATGGATGGAATATAAAACCGGAATGGTTAATATTTAGCCCTGGAGTTATTCCAACTATAAGTATACTAATACAAGAGATGACTAAAGAAAATGATAAAATAATGATACAAGAACCAGTTTACAGTCCATTTAATAGTGTTGTAAAACAGAATAAAAGAGAGCTTGTAATAAGTCCATTAATTAAATTAGAAGATGGAAATTATGTTATGGACTATGAAGATATAGAATCAAAAATTAAAGATGTTAAAATATTTATACTTTGTAATCCTCACAACCCAGTAGGTAGAGTTTGGACTAAAGAAGAGTTAAAAAAATTAGGGGATATATGTATTAAGCACAACGTATTGGTAATATCAGATGAAATACACAGTGATATAATATTTAAAAATCATAAACATATCCCATTTGGTTCAATAAGTGATGAATTTGCACAAAATAGTATAACTTGTATGGCTCCAACAAAAACATTTAATATAGCTGGACTTCAAACATCTCAAGTTATATTGCCAAATGAAGAACACTACAAGATACTAGATGATGCTTTTATAAGATTAGATATAAGAAGAAATAATGCATTTAGCTTAGTGGCTACAGAGGCAGCTTACAATCATGGAGAAGATTGGTTAAATGAATATCTTGAATATATAGAAGGAAATATTGATTTTGCTATAAATTATATAAATGAAAATATACCATCTTTAAAAGTTAAAAAGCCAGAAGGAACATATTTATTATGGGTAGACTTTAGTGATACTGGATTAAGTGATGAAGAAATTACAAAAGCTTTAGTTGAAAAAGGTAAAGTAGCTTTAAATAGTGGAGACTCTTTTGGTACTGGTGGAAAAGGTTATCAAAGAATAAATATTGCATGTCCAAGATCTATGGTTGAAGGTGGGTTAAATAGAATTAGAGAAGCTATAATGAGTTAACCATAATCTAGCTTAAATTTATTTAAGCTAGATTATAATAATCTTGAAAACGTTATCGAAAATATTTATAAAACAATTAAAAAATATTTTAAATAGAATAAAAATGGGTGGAGAGCTAATATGAATAAAAATATAGAAAAAAGAAAACCTACATTTAAGTTTGCAGCATTAGTAATGATTGCAATTATATCTTTAACTACAGTTGGTATGGTTGTATTTAAAGCATCTATAACAACAATGTTTTTATTATCATGGTTAATAGTAGTACCAGCAGCAATGAAATTAGGATACACTAATAGCGAAATTGAGGATTTAGGATTTGAAGTAGGAAAGGGCGCTTTTCAATCTAATTTAATTATACTTTCTGTAGGAGTATTAATTGCTACTTGGATAGCAGCAGGTACTATTCCTACAATAGTTTACGGTGGACTTACAATAATAACACCTAAATATTTCTTAGTTACAACATTACTAGTGTGTTCGTTAACATCTATAGCTACAGGAACTTCTTGGGGTACTTTAGGAACTTCTGGTATAGCTTTAATGAGTATTGGTACTAGTATGGGAGTTCCAGGTGGTTTAACAGCTGGTGCAATAATATCTGGTGCATTTTTCGGTGATAAGATATCACCACTTTCAGATTCTACAAACCTAGCAGCTGCAGTTTGTAAAACAAATGTTATGACTCATATAAAACACATGGTTTCGTCAACACTTCCAGCTTATATAATTTGTATTGTTTTATATACAGTTATAGGATTTAAATATGCTAACAACACTATAGACTACAATCAAATAAATCAAGTAATGGAAGTTTTAAATACTAACTTTCATATCGGTTTTGTTGCTATAATTCCAATAATATTTTTATTTACTTTATTATTGTTACAAAAGCCAGCCATAGTGTCTATACTAGCTTCTGGAGCATTAGGTGCAGTTATTGCATTTTTCCAAGAAGGAGAAAGTATTAATAGCTTATTAAATGCTATGCTTAATGGTTTTTCTATAGATACAGGTCTTACTTATACAGACCAATTACTGAACCGTGGAGGTATAATGAGCATGGCTGAAACTGTACTATTAGTATTTATAGTATTTGTAATAGCTGGTATCCTTCAAAAAACAGGTTTTTTAGATGTACTGTTACAACCTATATTAGATAAAATAGGAAATTCTAGAACTAAATTAGTTGGATCTACATTTATCGCTAGTTATCTTGCAAATGCGTTTAGTTCTTCTATGATGTTTACTTCTGTATTTGTTGGTACTATAATGGCACCATTATACAAGGATTTTAAGTTGAAACCAGAAAACTTATCTAGAATCATACAAGATACTGCAACACTTGGTGCTCCATTAATTCCTTGGAATTCTAATGCAATATTTTGTAGTCAAACTTTAGGTGTTAGTGCGTTTGAATTTATCCCATACTGCTTCTTAAGTTGGATAACTCCAGTAATAACATTTATATATAGTGTGACAGGATTTACAATGAACACTTATACAGATGAAGAGCTTAAGGCAATTGAAGAATCTGATAAAGAGTTTAAGAGAATTGAGGAATCTGTAGAATTAATATAAATAAAGATTAATATTTAAATTTAGACCCATTATGAAAAAGACATAATGGGTCTTACAATATTTTAATATGAAAGAAAGATACTCTTACTTTTGATAGGTATAGAGTATCTTTTTTAATATATAGGAGCCTAGTTAAAATTAAAAATGAAGTAATATCACAGCTTATAAAAAGTATAAATAGACATTATTTTATAGATGCTAATTCGATTGTATTTATTGTATCAGCAGGATATTCAAAAATATAACCTTTTAATTCTATATCATAATGACATAAAGGGTTTTTACAAACTACATATGATATAAATTTATATTTAGTTTCCGTATCTTCAGGTTTTTCCTTAGAGCTTACTTTTTCAAGATCATCTAATCTTAAATTATATGAAAGTTTATGCTCGCACTTTGGGCACTTAATATTAAAATCATGATTTATAGGAGTTTTTAAACTCATAAAATATACCTCCAATATTATAATTTTATTTAATGTATATAAATTAAACTCGAATTTTTATAAATATTTTCTCCTACTTTATTTATAAAATACATAAATAATTGTATTTATAAATGATATCAATTTAATAGATATAATGAATCAAACTTTAGTCGAAAGTAAAAATGGGTTAAATAAGATAAATATTGAAACTATTTAACCCATAAAAAATAAAAAGTATTTAGATAATAATAAGTATTATTAAATCTGCAAAAATTAATGGATCAAAACATGGCTAAAATTACACGAAAAAATAAATATAAAATAAAATTATATATTTTAACTAGTTTGGCACACTTATTGCTTTATATAAAGTTACTAACTCTGAGACTTATCAGAGAATAAAATTAAAAAATTTAAGGAGAATATTATCATGAAAATAACAGTAGTAGGAAGTCACTTATGCCCAGACACATTATACGCACTATGCCAATTAAGAGGAAAGGATATAGAAGTTGATTTTAAAGATTTATCAGCAAGCTTACCAGATTTAAAAGAGTACTTAGCACTTCGTGATGGCTTAGAAATATACAGTGGTATAAAAGCTGCAGGTGGAATAGGAATACCATGTTTCGTATTAGAAGATGGAACTAAAACATTAGATTTAAATGATGTATTAGGAAAATAATTTAATATTAATTTTTAGATAAATATAATTTACAAATAAGCCACTTTTTATAAAATAGGTGGCTTATTTTTTTATCATTAGAAATAGTAATGCCTAAGCTTTGATTTTAATGTAAATTATTGCTATAATCGGTTGTAAGAAATATATTAATAGGGTATGAGGAGTAACCATGGAAATCAGAGAATTAGCTATAATAACATTAAAAAAAGATGCAGGAGAAATTTATGCAAAACAAATAAAATATTTTTTAGGCGATAATATAAAAATAAACTTGTACTCTTTTGAAGAGGGGAATATTAAACTATTAAATGAAAAGGTAATAGTTCTTTCTGTGAAGTTAAAGTATGATGATATTTCATCTATGTGTGCAAAAGATGCACAAATAGTAATACCAAACCTAACTTTTGAAAAATCTAGTTTTAAAAAAATATCAAAGGTAGATAAGAATAAGACTGTATTTGTGTATAATTTGTCTAAAAGTATGGCACTTGAAACTATAACCATTATACGTAGACTGGGAATTAATATACCTAACCTTATACCTAGCTATCCTGGATCTGATAATATTTTACCTAATTCTATAGTTTTGACACCAGGAGAAGAAATTTTTATAGAATCTTATAACTGTGAAATAATAGACCTTGGCTATAGAATAATAGACTTAGGATGTATAGCTGATATAGCAATTAAGTTAAACTTGGAACATTTAATAAAAGAAGATTTACTAAATAAGTTTATAGATAAAATTGTACCAACTAGCTATATTACGGAAAAGCTTTTATTAAGCCAAACTAAGCTAGAAAATAAGTTTGACTTTTTATTATCTTATATAGATGAAGGGTTAGTATGTATAAGTGAAGATAAAATAGTTCAGTTTTATAGTCATGCAGCTAGAGAAATATTAGGTGTAAATGATAATGAAATGATTGGAAAATACATTGGAGATTATATAAAGTCTTTCAATTTTAGTCAAATAAAAAAGGAAAATACAAACCTACAAAAACTTGTTAAGGTGAATAATATAGATATAAATCTAGATATTAGATATACAGAAATAAATGGATTTAGTGGGTTTATAATAAAGATTGCTAAGTTTTATGAGGCTGAAAAAAAGCAAGCAAAGCTTAGGGCTCAACTTATGAATTCTGGAAATGTAAGTAAATATCACTTTGATGATATAATTGGATGTAGTGAAGATATTTTAAATAGCAAAAAAATTGCACATAAAATGGCTCAATCAAATTCATCTATATTAATAATAGGTGAAAGTGGTACAGGTAAAGAACTTTTTGCTCAATCAATACATAATGCATCATCTAGAAAACAAGGACCATTTGTTGCTATAAACTGTAGTACTTTCCAAGAAGGACTTTTACAAAGTGAACTTTTTGGATATGATGATGGTGCTTTTACAGGGGCTAAAAAAGGTGGAAAAATTGGACTTTTTGAACTTGCAAATAAAGGAACTATATTTTTAGATGAAATCGGTGAGATGGACTTGGGTTCTCAGGCAAGTCTTCTTAGGGTTATACAAGAAAAACAAATTAGAAGAGTTGGTTCAGATAAAGTTATTGATGTAGACATAAGAATTGTAGCAGCTACAAATAGAGATTTAAAAAATTAGTTTGTGAAAATAAATTTAGAAAAGATTTATTTTATAGATTAAATGTTCTTCCTTTAAAAATAAGTCCACTAAGAACTCGTATAGAAGATTTATTTTTAATATTTGATTCGTTTAAGAAAAATTTAGATGTTCATTTTAATCTATCAAATGAAGTTGTAGATATATTTAAAAGATATAATTGGGAAGGTAATATAAGAGAATTAAGAAATTTAGCCGAATATTGCTCTTATTTAGATAAAAGTATAATAGAAGTATCTGATTTGCCCGACTATATCCTTGAATCTTCAGAAACTAAAAATCAATGTTTAAAAATGTTAGAAGAAAAAAACTATGAGAAGTTTAAATTTAAGAGAGATTTAAATGATTATATTTTTGTATTGGATAAAATAAATAAAGCTTATGATCTTAAACAGAGAATAGGAAGAAGAAAAATATATGAATATGCAATAGAGGAAAAAGTATTCTTGACTGAACAACAAATAAGAAGTATTCTTCTTGAGCTTCAGGACTTTGAACTTGTAAAAGTTTTATCTGGTCGTGGTGGATCTATAATCACTGAAAAGGGAAGAAAATTTCTAAAACAAAACGAAAGTTAAAATGTAGATTATATATAAAGGCTTAATGGGGTAAATGGTATACCCTGTTAGGCCTATTTATTTTGTTAATGGGTTAAATATATAACAAAAATTTGTAAATAAGAAATGTGAGATATAAAAGCATGAAAATGTATTCCTTGGAATTGCAGGGCTTCTAATATATAAAAATGTAAAATATAAATTTTGGCATATATATTGCTTTATATCTAAAGTGTAATTAAAAAAGTACTGGAGGTATATAAGTTATGAGTTATAATTTTGATGCTGTAATTGACAGAAGTAACAACTTCGCAGCAAAGTGGTCAGAAATGGATAAAAAATATGGAACTAACGACCTTTTACCTATGTGGATAGCAGACATGGATTTTAAAACAGCTCCATGTATAATTGATGCACTTAAGAGTAGGTTAGAACAAGGTATTTATGGATACACAACTAGACCGGCATCATACAATGAATCTATAGCAAACTGGTCAAAGAGAAGATATGGATGGAATATAAAACCGGAGTGGTTAATATTTAGCCCTGGGGTTATTCCAACTATAAGTATACTAATACAAGAAATGACTAAAGAAAATGATAAAATAATGATACAAGAACCAGTTTACAGCCCATTTAATAGCGTTGTAAAACAAAATAAAAGAGAGCTTGTAATAAGTCCATTAATTAAATTAGAAGATGGAAATTATGTTATGGACTATGTAGATATAGAATCAAAAATTAAAGATGTAAAAATATTTTTACTTTGCAACCCTCATAACCCAGTAGGTAGAGTTTGGACTAAAGAGGAGTTAACAAAACTAGGAGATATATGTATAAAGCACAATGTACTAGTAATATCAGATGAAATACACAGTGACATAATACTAAAAAATCATAAGCATATTCCATTTGGTTCAATAAGTGAAGAGTTTGCACAAAATAGTATAACTTGTATGGCTCCAACTAAAACATTTAATATAGCAGGACTTCAAACATCTCAAGTTATATTGCCAAATGAAAAACACTACAAAATATTAGATGATGCTTTTATAAGATTAGATATAAGAAGAAATAATGCATTTAGCTTAGTAGCTACAGAGGCAGCTTATAATCAATGTGAAGAATGGCTAGATGAATATCTTGAATATTTAGAAGGTAACATAGATTTTGCTATAAATTATATAAAAGAAAATATACCATCTTTAAAAGTTAGAAAACCAGAAGGAACTTATTTATTATGGGTAGATTTTAGTGAGACTGGATTAAGTGATGAAGAAGTTACAAAAACCCTAGTTGAAAAAGGTAAAGTAGCTTTAAATAGTGGAGATTCTTTTGGCATCGGAGGAAAGGGATATCAAAGAATAAATCTTGCTTGTCCAAGAGTCATGGTTGAAGATGGATTAAATAGAATTAAGAAAGCTATAATGGAAAAATAATAAACTTAGCCTAGCTTAAAATTAGTTAAGCTAGGTTAGAATAATTATGAAAACGATATCAAGGGTTTTTAATAAAAGGATTAGTGTATTTTAGAGAAAATGTAAAATAGGTGGGGGAGTAAAAATGGGTAAAAATAATATAGAAAAGAGAAAACCTACATTTAAATTTGCAGTATTAGTGATTGCTTCAATTATATGTTTAACTACATTTGGTATGCTTGTATTTAATGCATCTATAACAACGATGTTTTTATTATCATGGTTAATAGTAGTACCAGCAGCAATGAAACTAGGTTATACAAATAGTGAAATCGAAGAACTTGGGTTTTCAGTTGGAAAGGATTCATTCCAATCTAATTTAATTATACTTTCAGTTGGTGTTTTAATAGCTACTTGGATATCAGCAGGTACTATACCAGCAATAGTTTATGGTGGTCTAAAAGTAATAACACCAAAGTACTTTTTACTTACAACATTAATAGTATGTTCTCTAACATCATTAGCAACAGGAACATCTTGGGGAACTTTAGGAACTTCAGGTATAGCATTAATGAGTATAGGGACAAGTATGGGAGTTCCTGGTGGCCTTACAGCTGGTGCTATAATCTCAGGTGCATTCTTCGGGGATAAAATGTCACCTTTATCAGATTCTACAAACCTAGCGGCAGCTATTTGTAAAACTAATCTTATGACACATGTAAAGCATATGATGTTTACAACAGTACCATCATATATAATATGTATTGTTTTATATACTGTAATAGGATTTAAGTATGCAGATAACATACTAGACTACAACCAAATAAATGAAGTAATGACAACTTTAAATGCTAACTTTCATATAGGATTCGTAGCAATAACTCCGATAATTTTATTACTAGCTTTATTATTATTACAAAAGCCACCAATAATATCTATATTATGGTCATCAATGTTAGCGACAGTAATATCAGTAGCTCAAGAAGGCGAGAAGATAGGGGATTTATTAAATTATATGTTAAATGGATTTTCTATAGATACAGGTCTTGTATATGCAGATAAATTATTAAATCGTGGTGGAATAATGAGTATGGCAGAAACTGTATTATTAGTACTTATAGTATTTGTTATAGCTGGAGTACTTCAAAAGGCAGGGTTTTTAGAAGTATTATTACAACCAATGATAGAAAGAATTGGTAACTCTAGAACTAAATTAGTTGGATCTACATTTATAGCAAGTTACTGTGCAAATGCATTAAGTTCGTCTATGTTGTTTACAGCCGTATTTGTGGGAACTGCAATGAGCCCATTATTCAAAGAGTTTAAATTAAAACCAGAAAATTTATCTAGAATGATAGAAGATACATCAACTCTTGGAGCTCCATTGATTCCTTGGAACTCAAATGCAATATTTTGTAGCCAAACTTTAGGGGTAAGTCCGTTTGAGTTTATACCATACTGTTTCTTAAATTGGATAACTCCTATAATATCATTTACATATGGAGTTACTGGATTTAGTATGAAGACTTATACAGAAGAAGAACTTAAGCAAATTGAAAAAAACGATAAAGCTGAACCAGTAATATAAATAAAGGAGTAGTTAGAAATGAAGTTTCATTATTATTATATAATTCAAGATTTTATAGGTGTACTTATGGCATTTGTAGGTATTAGAATGCTTTTATTAAGTATGAGAATAATTTTATCTGGAAAAAAAATCTAAAAACACAATATTACTTTTTACTAATTATAGTTTAATTACACTTTCAGGAATTAATTTATTAATTAATAACTTTGGATTAAAGCCTTGGATTATAAGTATAATTTTGGTACTTTTTAGTCTAGTAATTACACAGAGAGTTAGTATTAAGGAAAAATAAATAATATCTAATTTAAAACCCATTATGAAAAATACATAATGGGTTTTAAAATATAATAGAAACTATTACTGCTTTAAAAAGATTAGAATCTTTGATAGAATATAAAACTATATAAAATAATGAGGGAGAAGCTAGATGAATTCTATTTATGAATCTATTAAATTTAGTAGTAAAATGCAGATGAATATATTTATACATAGTGTTAACTATGTACAAAACCATTGGCATGAAAGTTTAGAGATTTTATTTGTTTTAAAAGGAAATGTAAATATCGTTATAGATGATACCTTATATAATTTAAACCAAGAAGATGTTATAGTAATCAATACGAATGAAGTACATACAGTAAGTTCTAACGATGATAATATGATATTAGCACTTCAAATTCCTATTGATTTTATAAAATATCATTATGAAGATATAGAAAATATAAAATTTAATTGCAATTCAGTATGGATCAAAAATGAAAATAAAGATATTATTGATAATATTAGACAAATCTTAGCTAAGACTATGTGGACTTATAGTAAGGATGAAGAAGACTGTGAAATTAAAATACAGGCTTTGGTACTAGAACTAGTCTATATACTATGTAGAAACTTTAAAGAAAAAGGTAGTTTGCATAATAAAAATAGCAACAAGTATTCAGAAAGATTAAAAAGAATCATAGAATATATTGATAAAAACTATAAAGAAGATATAACACTTAATAGTGTAGCTAAAAGAGAGTATTTATCTAGTGCGTATTTATCTAAATTTTTCAGCAAATATATAGGTAAAAATTTTAACAATTATGTAAATAGCATAAGATTAGAACAAGCTGTAAAAGACTTAATTTATACAGATTTACCAATAACAGAAGTTGCTCTTAGTAATGGATTCAGCAATGAAAAAACTTTTTTTACTTTATTCAAAGAAAACTATGGGCAAACTCCAAACTCATATAGAAAAAAAATAAAGGCTAATTTAAAAGAAGTAAAGATAAAAGATAAAAACTTTAACTATGTAAAAATAGATGAAGATAAAATATATACTTCTCTTTTCAAATACCTAGATTTAAAAGGAGAAGTAACTGAAAATAAAATAATAAATAAAAATAATACAAATATTGATCTAAGCCAAGAAAAAGAGAAAATAAAACATAAATGGAAGCTACTTACAAATATTGGTAGAGCTAGAGATGGATTGATAGAAGAGGTACAAAATCAATTAAAAATAACACAACGAGAAATTGGATTTAAGTATATAAGGTTTCATGGAATATTTGATGATGAGATGAATGTTTACGACGAAGATAATAGTGGAAATGTGATTTTAAACTTTTCTTATATAGATAGATTATTTGACTTTTTATATAGTATCAATCTAAGGCCATTTATTGAATTAGGATTTATGCCTCAAAAACTGGCCAAAGAACAAGTAAAAATATTTTATAGGCCAACCATAATTAGTCCACCTAAGGATATAAACAAGTGGAATAAATTAATAGAAGAATTTATAAATCATTATATAAAAAGATATGGATTAGAAGAAGTTAAAACTTGGTACTTTGAGGTGTGGAATGAGCCTGAAATAGATAATTTTTTTGGCTTCAAAGATGTAAATGAGTACTATAGACTATATGAAAACACATATAAGACTATAAAATCTATATCTAAAGGTCTAAAGGTAGGTGCACCAAGTATAAATTTTATATGTGATGCAAGTTATAAATGGACAAAAGATTTTTATAATTTTTACTATGGTAAGGGAATAGTTCCTGATTTTATGTATAGTCATAGTTATACCTATAGTATGAATATTGACCTAAAAGAAATTGATATTAATGCACTTAGTGAAAATGGTATTTTCCCTAAAGATGAAAACTTTTTATACAATTATATAAAGGAAATAAAAGAAAAAACAAATGAAATAAATAAAAAAGAAATGGATTTATATATAACAGAATGGAATGCCTCTCCAAGCCATAGAGAATTAACCCATGATACTTGCTACAAATCAGCTTTTATAGTAAAAAATATTGTTGAAAATATGGATAGTACAGAGTCTTTAGCATATTGGGCTATTACAGATTTTATAGAAGAATTAAGATTGCCGAAAGAAGTATTTCATGGTGGGGTTGGATTAATAACTATAAATTCAATAAAAAAAGCTGCATACAATGCTTTCTATTTACTATCAAAGCTAGGTAATATATTTGTAGATAAAGGTGATGGATTTTATATAACTAAAAATAGTAGGGGATATCAAATAATTTTATATAACTATTGCCATTTTGATAAATTATATATGTCTATGGATACTTCAAAGATAACATTCAAAGATAGATACAATGTATTTAAAAATGATAATCCAAAAGAATTTAATTTTAAGTTAGAAAATATAAATGATGGAAAATATGAAATAAAAGAATATAGAGTAAATAGAGAACAAGGAAGTTCTTTTGATGCTTGGGTGGAAATGGGAGCTCCAACTTATTTACAAGCAGAAGAAATTAAATACTTAAAAGGAAAATCAAACCCAGGATATAAAAGAAAAAATGAAAATGTAAAGAAATATTACAAAATAAATACAATACTAGAGCCACACGAAATAGTATTATATGAAATAAATAACCTATAAAAATTCGCTTTGCTTGAGCAACGCGAATTTTTTTTTGAAGAGGACAAAAATTTACAGTGTTTAGATAAAAAAACTGAACGTATTTATTTTCTAAAACATTTAAAATTAAATTAAGAATTATGAAATCTATGGAGGAGTTAATATGAATAAATTTATTAGGCTTAAAGGGAAACCGTTTTACTTAAATGATAAAGATGTTGCTTGGGTAGAGGAAAAATTAAATAATATGACTTTAGAAGAAAAAATAGGTCAGATATTTTGTTTAATAGCTTTTTCGGATGATAAACAATACCTTAAAGGATTATTAGATACAGTTAAACCTGGAGGAATAATGTGTAGACCAATGCCTCTAGAACAAGCTATAGAAGCGAATAGATTTTTACAGGAAAATTCTGATATTCCAATGTTAATAGCTGCAAACTTAGAAAAAGGTGGAAATGGAGCTGTTTTAGAAGGAACAAGTTTTGGATCACCTATGGAAGTTGGAGCTACTAATGATTATAAACAAGGATATAGATTAGGTGATGTTTGTGGTAGAGAAGGTTTGGCAGTAGGAATTAACTGGTCATTTGCACCAATAATAGATATAGATTATAACTTTAGAAATCCAATAACAAATACAAGAACATTTGGTTCAAATCCTGAGATAGTGAAAAATATGGGAGCTGAATACGTTAAAGCAGTTCAAAAATATGATATGGCAGCATCTATAAAGCATTTCCCTGGAGACGGAATGGATGAAAGAGATCAGCATTTAGTAACTTCAATAAATAGCATGAGCTGTGAAGATTGGGATAAAACTTATGGAGAAGCTTATAGGGAATCAATTGAAGCAGGAGCTAAGACTGTAATGGTAGGTCATATAATGCAACCTGAGTATTCTAAAAGGTTAAATCCAGAGTTAGAAGATAAAGATATATTACCAGCTTCTTTAGCACCAGAATTAGTTACAGGACTATTAAAAGAACAGCTAAACTTTAATGGTTTAGTAGTTACAGATGCATCAACTATGGCTGGAATGATAATTCCTATGCCGAGAGAAAAGGCAGTACCACAGGCGATAGCAGCAGGATGTGATATGTTCTTATTTACTCGTAATTTAGAAGAAGATTATGGATTTATGAAAAAAGGTGTTGAAGATGGAATAATTACAAGTGAGCGTTTAGATGATGCAGTAACTAAGGTTCTTGGACTTAAGGCATCATTAAAGCTTCATACTAAAAAAGAAGAAAATACACTATTACCAACTCTTGAGAATGCTAAAGAAATAGTTGGTAACAAAGATCACTTTGAATGGTCAAAGGAGTGTGCAGATAAATCTATAACTTTAGTAAAAGAAGAAAAAGATGTATTACCTATATCACCTGAGAAATTCAAAAAAGTTCTTTTATATTATATAGGAGCTGGAGCAAGTGAATTCTATGGAGCAAGAGCAGGTGTAGATAAAATAGTAAAAGATAAATTAGAAAAAGAAGGTTTTGAAGTAGATATATTCAATCCTGGTGAAGGATTTGAAGGAATGGTTGCACCGTTCTCATCAGTAGTTGGTAAATATGATTTAATAATTTATGTTTCGAATTTAGCAACTAAGAGTAATCAAACTATAGTAAGAATAGAGTGGGATGAGCCTATGGGAGCTAATGTACCTATATATATGGAAATGGTACCTACTATATTTATTTCAGTAGAAAATCCATACCACTTAATAGATGTACCTCGTGTAAAAACATTTATAAATACTTACCATAGTTCAGATATAGTGTTAGATTCATTATTTGAAAAATTAATGGGAAGAAGTGAATTTAAAGGACAAAACCCAGTTGATCCATTCTGTGGTATGTGGGATACAAGATTATAATTAAAAAGCACTTTAAGGAGAGTACCATGGAAATAAAAGCAGTAATATTTGACTTAGATGGAGTTATAGTTTCTACTGATGAATACCATTACAAGGCATGGAAAAGTATAGCAGACAAAGAAAATATAGATTTTGATAGAACTATAAATAATAGATTAAGAGGAGTAAGTAGAGCTGAAAGCTTAGAGATAATATTAGAAGATTCTAATAAAAAATACACTCAAGAGGAAAAGCAAATTTTATTGGAAGAAAAAAATAATGTATATAAAGAGCTTTTAAAAAATCTTTCTTCTTTAGATATATTACCAGGTGTAAATGAAGTTATGAATTATTTAAAGTCTAAAAATATAAAAATAGCTATAGGTTCTTCAAGTAAAAATACTTCTTTAATACTTGAAAAAATAGAATTATCAAATTACTTTGATGAAGTAGCAGATGGAACAATGATAAAAAAATCTAAGCCAGATCCACAAGTTTTCATATTAGCAGCAGACAAGCTAGAAGTATCACCAAAAAATTGTTTAGTAGTTGAAGATGCAGAAGCAGGAGTAAAAGCTGCCCTTAATGGAAATATGAAGGTTGCAGCAGTAGGGGATGCTATAAAGTGTAATAAAGCTACTTATAATTTAGATAAACTAATAAATCTAATTAATATAATCAATAAATAATACTCTAAAAACTATGAGGTGGAATATGTATAAAGACTTAGTAAAAAAATTAGGGGAAAATAAAAAAGTAGAAATAATAAATGGTCAAGAGATAATTATTAAAAATGTTCCGGATGCAAAAGAAGAAGGAAATTTAGACCCAAGAGTAATGGATGTAATGTTAAATCCAGATAAGTATCCATATGAAAATAAAAATGCTGATAAAGCTTATATATTCAATAATTTTTCAGTAGGAATGATTCGTAGTATTTTTGGGTGGGATAATGAAGATTTAACTAATGGAGAAATTGAAACAACTCATAAAATAATAAAAGGTGAAAATGGAGATATACCTGTTAGAATATACTCACCAAAGTGTGATGAAAAAATGCCAGCATTAGTATTTATTCATGGTGGTGGATTTATAGCTGGTAGTGTAGATGTAGTTGAAAATCCATGTAAACTAATTGCAAAAAAAGCTAATGCAGTAGTTATATCTGTAGACTATAGATTAGCACCAGAAAATCCATTCCCAAAAGGATTTACAGACTGTTTTGATGTAATCAAGTGGGTATATAATAATGGAGAAGAAATTAATATAGATTCAAATAAAATAGGTGTAGCAGGTGATAGTGCTGGAGGTAACTTATCTGCAGTTTGTACTTTAAAAGATAGAGATTTAGGTACTAACATGATAAAATATCAAGCATTAATATACCCTGCAACGATAATCTCAGATAAAGAATATCCATACTACAATTGGAGCATAGATGAATATGAAATGAAGTCTAACGAAGAACTTATTAAAAAGGCTATATGTGCACTTGGAGATGCAACGGCAATGCTAGATTTATATATGACAGATAAGTCTCTAGCAGAAGATAAATATGTATCACCTCTTTTAGTAGAAGATTTAAGTAGCCTTCCGAAAACTTTAATGGTAGTTGGAGAATATGACTTTATAAGAGTTCAAGGAGAGGCATATTCAAAGAGGCTAAAAGAAGCAAATGTTAATTGTAGAACTATAAGATACAGAGGTATGGATCATGCATTTATTGATAAGCTAGGACTATATCCTCAAGCAGAAGATTGTATGAATGAAATAGCTAATGATTTAAAATCTCTTTAAATAAAAAATTCGCTTCGCTCATGTCGCTCAAATGCTTCGCCAACACGTTGCTCAAACGACTGCGTCCGTTGCTCAATTTTAGAGGTTGGGATTATAAAAATAGGATTTAAGAATTAAATAATAATCTTTGAAATAAAAAAGAAACGCATATTTAGTAATAGATAAATATGCGTTTCTTATAAAAGATATGAAAAACGTTTTCAAAGAAGTTATAAAATATATAGTAATAAAGGGGATAAAAGATAAATGAGTAGAAAATATTCTAAAGAATTATTAGATAAAATTGTAGAAAGACAAGAAGTGGTTGATATTAAAGGTGCACAAGTTTTAGTTAAGAAGTTACCTGATAGTGATGAAATAGGAGCAATGGATACTCGTCTTTATAATGATACTAAAAAACAAATGACAATAATGAGACTTATGCCTAAGAGTATGATGAAAATGGATACTTCTCCAAAGTCAATATTTAAATTAAGAAATATGTTTGGTGAAGTTAAAAGTAATCCGATAGTTGAAAAGAATATTGATATTATAAATGAGCACGTTGAAGCGATTGATGGATATAAAATACCAGTACGTATTTATAAATCTGAAACTATGAAGGAAAATGCGCCGATTCTTTATTTCATCCATGGTGGAGGATTCTTTGGAGGTTCTCCTGATGTTGTTGAGGAGTTAGTAAAGTTAATTGTTGAAAAAACAGATATATTAGCTTTATCAGTTGACTATCGTTTAGCTCCAGAAAATCCATATCCAACTGGACATGAGGATTGTTACTCTGTATTAAATTGGATTTATGATAATGCAAAAAATTTAGGTGGAGACAAAAATAATATATTTGTAGCAGGAGATAGTGCTGGCGGAAATTTAACTCAATACTGTACTACAAAAGATTTTGAATCTAATTTAGGTATGGTAAAAGGACAACTATTACTTTATCCTACTGTAAATATGGCTAATATAGAAGATGAATTCTTTAAATGGAGTAAGGATGAGTATGAAATGCATTCTAAACATAGGCATGGTATAGAGATGATGTTAGACATGTTTAATGGTTTATCAGGAGGATTAAAAGATATTTTAGGAACTGATGACATTAAAAATGGATATTTAACTCCATATATTAGAGATGCAAAGGGATTACCACCTACGTTTATTACAGTTGGAGAACATGACTTTTTAAAGGTAGAATGCTTAGCTTATGCTTCAAAGCTTGCTAAAGCAGGGGTTGATACAACTACTGTACTATACAAAGGCTTTGGTCATGCATATGGAGACAATATAGGTGTTTACCCACAAAGTGAAGATTGTGCAATTGAAATGGGGAATTTTATTTTAAAATATAGTAAGTAAAATTCGCTTCGCTCATGTCGCTCAAATGATTCGCCCACACGTGGCTCAAACGACCTAAAAATCAGGTCCGTTGCTCAAGCCTAGCGGTTGGGATTATAATTTATCCAAAAACCAGATAATTTATAATCCCTTAGTATATAAAATTTAAAAGGGGATTTATATGAAAAATAAATATAAAATTGGGTTATTGATTATTGGGGCTTTATTAGTAATATTTGCATTTAAGGATTTAGATATATCTAATGCAGTTTATAATCCTACAAGTAAATTTGGTTTAATATTTGAAGCAATTGGAGAATTCCCTGCTGCAGTTATAGCGACATTTTGTATAGTTAGTTTAATGTTAACTAGGAATAAAGAAAAATCATTAAAATACAATTTAGGAACAGTTGCTTATATTGCTTTATTGTTATTATCATCATCTATGGCAGCATTTTTACCAATAAAATATTTTCATGGACCTAAAATATTAATTCCTATACTTATGGCTATATACATAGGTGTTTCTTATATTATTGCTAAGAAGTACTCTGTTACTAATAAAGAAGAGTTACGTAGAGCTGCGATTATAGGAGTATTAACATTTGTATTTGTAGTAATTGCTTTTAATTCTATTAAATTATTATGGGGGAGAGAGCGTTATAGACATATGATTGAAGTGGGTTCTTTTGAAGGATTTTCGATTTGGTTTATTCCTCAAGGGTTAGCATCTGGAAATGAATTTATGTCATTCCCTTCAGGGCATAGTGCAAATGCTGCAATTATGATTTGGATTACATTAATACCAACATTTATAACAAGCTTAAGGGATAAGAAAAATTGGTTTATAGGCTTTGCAGCCTTATGGGTAATACTGGTACCGGTTAGTAGAATAATCGTTGGGGCTCACTTCGCATCAGATGTTACTATGGGAGTGACTATAACATTAGTAATATTTACATTGTTAAAAAATAAGTATATAAAGAATTGGGAGAATGAAAATGAAGAAAAAATCATACTTACATAATTACATAATTAAGAAAAGTATTATTAATTTTTGGATTGTTAATGCAGTAATTAATGCAGTGATTTTCATAATCCAAACTACTGATAAGACTAGATTTTTTACAACTTCAGAAATTGCCTTAGACTATTTAGTATCTATTTTAATTTTAGGAATGGCATGTTCACTTACGGGATTTCCAATGATAAAAAAGGATATTGAAAAAGGTATTGCACCTGAAATAGATTATAATAAAGAAGATCATATAATTGCGAAGCATTTTCCAAAGAATAATATATTAAAAGCTATAATATTAACTATTGTAGCGATTATGTTAATAATACCATTCTTTATAGGAATTCCAACAATGTTTGGTATGGTAAAATTAAATTTCACACAGGCACTTATTTTAAAAACTATTGCAACTGGATTTGCTGGTGTAGTAGTTGGATATTTTGTTATGATACTTACATTAACTGAAAATAAATTAAACTTGAAACTTAATAAAGGAATGTAGAGTTAAAAAAGATGATGTCTGTTAATGTTACAGGCATCATCTTTTTTATAAAATTGTAGTTTTTTATATTTTATTTGGGTCATATTTAGCTTTTGATATTAATTGAGTCATTGTACCCATTGGGCAATATACGCACCAAGATCTAGGCTTATATAATAACATAGTGATTATTCCAAGAATTGTAGATGTAAGCATCATACTATAAAATCCAAATGCAAATTGTGCTATCCATGGTGATACCATGCTAGTATTTACCCAATTCCAAGGTAATTTAAATGTCCAAAGTATTTTTATTACTTCTCTTAATTCATTAGTTCCATTAAACACTAAATAAGTATTAAATAACATAACTACAAACATAGTCATGAAGAACGTTAGAAATCCATATCTAAATGACTTGCTTCTTAAGAAACTAGGTATATTTCTATTTTTTGATAATTTTAATTTATTACCCATAAGATCTAACAATTGACCTCTACCACAGTAAATATTGCAATATGATTTACCACCATCAAATAGAGATATTATTAGAGGAATAAAGAAACATAATAATCCTAACCAAGCAAACAATATATTAAATAAACCTAAAAATAAGTAAAGACTACTTATTATCCACATATAGTCTGTAAATTTTTTATTGTTTTTCCTCATAATTAATTAGCAACCTCCATCATCTGAACCTCTATTACAGATGCTGGGCAAACTCTAGCACATTTACCACACCCAACGCATTTATCATAGTTTATTTTAGCAAATACCCCTTGTTCTATGTGTATTATTTGTAAAGGGCATACTTTTACACAAGTACCACAAGCAACACAATAGTTCGTGTCTATTATTGCTTTTCTTTTTTTAGCCATTATCCTACCTCCATATACTAATATATTTTGATTATATTACTTTAATATATAAATTTAAGTGATAATGTCACATAATAATTGAATTGAAGCATCTTTATTAGGATGGAAGTATAAAATTTAATATTAAAACAAAAAAAGATGCTTTTAACAACAAAAGCACCTTTTGACTTTATACAAAACTATCTATACTCATTACTAAATAACTTTATTATAGCTTTTTTCCTAAACAAGCCATATAAATTACAAATTCATTTTCACCATCTAAATCTAACATATTATCAATTATATCCTGATCATATATTCCAATAGCACAAGTCCCGTAGTTAAGGGATTCCGATGCTATATAAAGATTTTGACAAACATGACCAATATCTATAAGTATTTTTTTATGAGCAGTTATACTAAATCTATGCTCACTTCTATAGGGAATACAGCTCCAAGCAAATACAACGGCACTTTTAGAAACGAAATCTTGAACAAAAGGCTGGTTTGGAGTTGCTTTATTTATTTCATCATCTATATTTTCTAAAGATTTCATAAAGATAAGTTTATGCTCTAGAGGTAAATATCTGTAAACTCCGCATTTTAAATCAGTAACATTATTTATTATTAAATATGTTTCAAATGGATGAGTACAACCAGCGGAAGGCACTGTTCTTAGTGCACTGAATTTATTCTTTACGCTTTGAATTCCTTGAGTTGCCCAAAGTAAATATGAAAGTTCATCTAAATTTATTTTTTCGTTACTATATTTTCTTACACTTCTTCTATCATTTATACAGTCTAGTACGTTAGGTTTAACTAAAATATCTTTACTTATAGGAGGTAATTCTATTAAATTTGAATCCGTGTCATATTCTTTTTGAAAAGAAGGAGCAGGAATTCCTTTTTGTTTATCCGTTTTTATATGTTTTAGTACTTCGAAATCAGCTTTAAAAAATTCTCTGTTTTGTTTAATTTTATCCATGGTTGTCTCCTTACAAAATTTATAGTTTTTTATATTTATCGTAACATATATATATTTATACGGTATGTGATTATAATCACAAGAGTTTTTATAGATTAATATAAGGGTATATCTCAAATAGAATTTTAGCGATTAATAAATTCTATTTGAGATATACCCTTGTGTTTTAAAATATGACTGTAGAGTTATGTATATTTTATCTAGTTAACTTCTTTATTACATCTTCTAGATGTGGATACATATTTAAAAGTTGATTTCTTTCAAATAATTCAAAATCATCAAAAGTAAATGCAGGAGCTACCATACATCCAACTAAAGAAAATCCATTATTATTCATAGCAGAACCAAATATATATCCCTTAGGAACTAAAACTTGAGGAACTTCTCCATTTTCTATATCTAATCCTAACTGCTTAGTTATAAGTTCGCCATCTGGTGTTATCATGTATATAGTCAGAGCTTGCCCATCATGGTAATACCACATCTCATCAGAAGTTAATCTGTGAAAGTTAGAAACTTCTCCAGTTTCAAGTAAGAAATATATACTACTAAATAATTTCTTATCTTCTCTAAATGAATCTTTTGATAATACTGATTCTTTAAAGTACCCTCCCTCCACATGTGGTGTCATATCTAATTTTTCTATATAATACTGTGCTGATTTCATGTTGTACCTCCTAATTATAATAAACTTATTATATCATATTAAAAAAATATATAATCACAACAGGACAAAGCAAAAAGTAACAAAAAGTAACAAAGAAATAAATTATATAGACGAAATAAATCAAAAATGCAATACTAATATAATGTAAATATGCTTAATTGATTAGATTAAGGGAGTTAGGAGAGTAGTATGAAAAAATTAGGTTATATATTTATGCCTGTTATAATAGGTGTAATATTTGTATTATCAATAAATGTATTTTTAGATTTTGAGATAAAAAATTTATTAAAAGAAAAAGACTTAACTAAGATAATGAATGACCCAATAAGTGATACAAAAGATAAGGGGAGTATAGCAAATAATTATTTTTTAGAAAATAAAGATATTATGATGCTGGGGTCATCTGAATTAAGTTCTGCTATAAAGAGACAACATCCAACGAATTACTTCAATACAAATAGGAGTAAAAATGGTTTAGCAGCTATAGGAAGGCCATTTACTCAAAGTCTTCAACATACAACAACATTGGGGAGTTTAAATCCAGATATTAAAGATAGAAAAGTTGTTTTATTAGTATCTATGCAGTGGTTTATGGATAAAGAAGGTGTTAGTGGAGATCACTATCAACTTAGATTTTCACCATCACAATTTTATAATTTTTTAGATAGTAATAAATTATCTAAAGATAGTAAAAATAAGCTAGTTGCTAGAAGTGAGAAACTTTTAAGTACATCTAACGAATATAAGCCGGAATATACTTATGCAAAACTATACAATTCAAATGATTTTAACTCAGAAACAGAGAAGTTTTTATTAAAACCATACTTTGAGCTAAGAAAATATTTTGTAAGACTTAAAGAAAAAGGATTACTTTATAAGAAGTTATTACGTTCAGAAAATGCAAAACAACATAAAGAAAAAGGAACAATTGATTGGGAAAAAGAAAAAAGCATGGCTATAGAGGATGCTAAAGAGAGAGTTGGTAATAACGAGCTAGCTATCGATCAATATTATTATAATGAAAACTTTAAAGATGGAATAGATAAATTTAAGGACAGATATAAAGACGTAAACTTATTAGATTCTGTAGAGTTTAAGGATTACGAGCTTGAATTACAAGTGTGTAATGAGTTAGGAATAAAACCAGTAATTGTAGTTCTACCTTCTATGGATAGATATTATAACTTAACTGGTATATCGAAAGAAGAAAGACATGAATTTTACGATAAAGTAGTAGATGAAGCCAAAAAATATGGCTTTGAGTCAATTGACTTAAGAGATAAAGAGACAGAAAAATATTATTTAAGAGACGTTATGCATCTTGGAGCTAAAGGATGGGTAGATGTTTGTGAAAAACTATATAAAAAGTTTGAACAACAATAAATAGTTAATAACGAATTTTAATAAGAAAGTATTAATTAAATTATACAAAAATAAAAAAAGGTGTATTGAAATAATTCTATGAGTTATTTCAATACACCCTTTTGATTTAAAAAATAATATAGAGTCATATTATTTTTTGTCTAATTTATAAATTATTTGTAAAGTGTTGTATATTTAAAATCTTAAATAAACTTACAGCAAAAGAAAAAATTTTACATAATATCTAAAGTTTTTCATTATTTAGCCGTATAAAAAAGAGGCGAACTATTTAAGTTATAAGGGTAATTGGAAAATACAATTATTAGAAATGACATCAGCAATATTAATGTGCACTATAAAAATAGAAAAGTGTATAAAAACATAATAAATTATATGTGGTTTAAACACAAAAATCATAAATATTAAAATAATATAGCTATATATATTCAAAAGGTATTTTATCTAGGGGTTAGACATCAAAGAAAAGGCAACGTTGGCTATTAAATTTATTATTAAGCTAGAAAAAATTATTGCATGATGTACCAAAATTATGACAAACAGGATTATGGGGAGGAATATGTAATGAAAAACTTAAAAATAGGCAAAAAGCTATTTTTAGCCTTTGGTATTTTGTTGATGCTTACAATATTTTCAAGCTTTTATACAATATCTAAATTAAAGCAATCAGAAAAACTAAGCCAACAATTATTTACGGGGCCTTATGTAACGACAACTGAATCTATGGGGATTCGGAGAGATTTAGTTGCTGTTGGAAGATATCTAGGTAATGCAATTATGGAAAAAAACCTTACATTATATAAAGCTAAAATGGTGGCTGAATTTGATAGTATTTCACAAAGGCTTAAGAATATTAGAGAAGCTTTTAGTGGAGATCCAAAGTTTGTTGACAATCTTGAGCAATCAGTTAATGCTTTAAAACAGGAATGTGATAAAGTTCTTGCACTTATAGAACAAGGTAATTATGAAAAAGCAGTAGAAATAACTGAGCCAAATACTCCATACTTTAATGCATACGACAAGTGTGTGGATGATGCAGTATCTTTTAATCAGGAAGTAGAAGCTGATGCTATTAAATTTAATAAAGGAGTATCAGAGACATCTAAAAGAGCAACTTTCGCCTCTATAGCGATCAGTGCATTCACTGTAGTATCAGGAGTAGCTATATGCATATTTATAACAAAACGTTTAAAACAACCAATTGAAGAAATAGAAATAGCTGCAGACAAAATGGCTGATGGTGACTTTGATATTACTATTAATTATGAATCGAAAGATGAATTAGGTTCTTTAGCAAATAGTATGCGTAAAATGAGTAACACAACTAAGGAAATTATAAATGATACAGTTCGTGGTTTAGGAGAAGTAGCATCAGGTAATTTTGATATTGAACCTGAAGTAGAATTTATAGGCATATTTAAAGAAATTGAAAACTCAATAAATAAAATAACTCATGATCTAAGTGAGACAATGTCTCAAATAAATGTGGCTGCAGAAGAAGTAGGAGCTGCATCAGATCAAGTGGCTGGTGGATCACAAATGTTATCACAGGGTGCTACTGAACAAGCAAGTGCAATTCAAGAATTATCTGCAACTATTATAGAAATATCTGACAAAATAAAAGATACTGCAGATAATGCTAGAAAAGCTAATTCTTTAACACTAAGTTCAGCACGACAAGTTAAAGATGGAAATGAGCAAATGAAACAAATGGTTAAAGCTATGGAAGAAATTTCATTTACTTCTAATGAAATTGGAAGG
>NZ_HG529389.1 GCF_000499525.1 Faecalimicrobium dakarense
CGCTGCTGTAGAAGCAGCTAGAGCTGGTTCTGCTGGTAAAGGATTTGCTGTTGTTGCTGATGAGGTAAGAAACCTTGCTGCTAAATCAGCAGAAGCTGCTAAAAATACAGCTACACTTATTGAAAATTCAATAGGGGCAGTTAACAAAGGTACTGAAATAGTAGATAGCACAGCTGAGTCACTTCAAAAAATAATAAATACAACAGGCCAAACTACTGTATTAGTTGATGATATAGCTAAAGCGTCTGAAGAAGAAGCTAGTGCAATCAATCAAGTTACATTAGGGATAGAGCAAATTTCAGGGGTAGTGCAAACTAACTCTGCGACATCAGAAGAAAGTGCTGCCGCTAGTGAAGAATTAAGTGGACAAGCGCAAATGTTAAAATCACTTATTGAAAACTTTGAGCTAAAAGATACGAATGGATCTAGAAAAAATATAAACTTCAATAGTGATGAAACAGATTATTTTGCAACAAATGAATAATATAGGAACTTTAGACACTGGATTTAGACATAATTGTTAAATAAGGCATTTTATAGATAGTTTTAAAAGGAAGTTAAATATTTAAATAACACTTAAAGGTGTTTGGGAGGAATCAGTGTGAGAAACTTAAAAATTGGTAAAAAATTAGGATTATCTTTTTTAATTTTGATGGTGATAACATCATTTGCAAGCTTTTATACGCTATTTAACTTGAAAAAAGCAGGAAACTTAAGCCATGATTTATTTAAGGGGCCTTATGAAGTAACAAAAGAATCCATGGCTATTCGTTCATATGTAAGTTCTATTGGAAATAATATTAGTAACTCAATTTATGCAGATCATGTTGCAAAGGATAATAAAATAGTAATTCTAGATGCATTTGATAATGTTGAGAAAAGTATAAAAGTAATTCGTGATTCTTCTAGAACTGAGGAGAAGCTAATTAAGCCCCTTGAAGAATCAGTATCTGAGTTAAGAAAAGAATTTGAAAGAATTTATGCAGTTATAGAAGGTGAAGGTTATAAAGACGAGGCAAAAGAGCTAGAAACTAAAGCAGATGGACAACTTGTGCAAGTGTATAATAAGTCTGCAAAAGCTGCACTTAATCTTTATGAAGATGCAGAAGTTAAGGGTGTTGAATTTGATAAAAAAGTAGAATCTACTGTAAAAACAGCATTTTTTATTTCTAGCGCTATAGTAGTAGTTAGTATTTTAGCGGCAGTAGTTATAAGTATTTCTATAACTAAAAGCCTACAAAATCCAATTAAAGAAATAGAAACAGCTGCAAATAAAATGGCTGAGGGTGATTTTGATATTAACATTAACTATGAATCAAAGGACGAATTAGGATCTTTATCAAATAGTATGCGTAAAATGAGCAACAAAACTAATGAAATTATAAATGACACAGTTAATGTTTTAGGAGAAGTTGCATTAGGTAATTTCAACGTTGAACCTGAAGTAGAATACATAGGAGTATTTAAAAATGTTGAGCAATCAATAAATAAAATAACTAATGATTTAAGTGAAACAATGTCACAAATAAATGTAGCTGCAGAAGAAGTAGGAGCTGCATCAGATCAAGTGGCTACTGGATCACAAATGTTATCACAAGGTGCTACTGAACAATCAAGTGCAATTCAAGAGTTATCTGCAACTATTATAGAAATATCTGACAAAATAAAAGATACTGCAGATAATGCTAAAAAAGCTAATAATTTAACACTAAGTTCAGCTCGCCAAGTTAAAGATGGAAACGAGCAAATGAAAC
Source organism: Faecalimicrobium dakarense (assembly GCF_000499525.1). Taxonomy (GTDB): domain Bacteria; phylum Bacillota; class Clostridia; order Peptostreptococcales; family Peptostreptococcaceae; genus Faecalimicrobium; species Faecalimicrobium dakarense. Next base: position 1,755 of record NZ_HG529389.1, read on the forward strand.
AGATGGTTAAAGCTATGGAAGAAATTTCGTTTACTTCTAGTGAGATAGGAAGAATTATAAAAACAATAGATGATATAGCATTCCAAACAAATATATTAGCATTAAA